>JABIST010000456.1 GCA_018700215.1 Dehalococcoidia bacterium
AGCAGCAACCGTAACGCCTGCGCTCTCCCAATCGCCCGAGGCAGCCGTTGAGTACCACCGCCGCGCGGCACCATCCCCAGCCCAGTCTCTGGCATGGCGAACCGTGCACGCTCGCCCGCAATCCGGATATCGCACGCCAGCGCCAGCTCCAGCCCCGCGCTCTCCACCGCCCCGGACACCGCCGCCACAACCGGCTGCGGAATCGCCGCCACCGCATCAAACGCCGCGCCTACCGGCGTCAGCCCGTTCACCACAGGCTCGCCCAGTGCCGACTCGGCCCACCCCGCCGCGAATCCCGAACCTGTCGAGCTGACCACCGCCGCGTACACCTCTGCGGTATCGCCGCCCACCTGCTCGGCAGCCGCGATCAACTCACTCAGCGCATCACGATCAAACCGCCCGCCAGGGAGTTCGAACGCGATCGTCGCCACATGATCCGCAACCTGCACCGTCACAGCGGCCATCGAACCTGCCTGTCTCTGTCTCGTCGCGCGACCGTACGTACCGTCTCGCCAGCCCGTCAACGCCGATGCTGGACGACGCGGTAGCGGCACATCCTCTAAAGTCAGCAACTGCCAACATGCGCGCCCCGCTATCGATACGCACAAGGATGCACCATGGACCTCCAACTCAACGGCCGCTCCGTCATCGTCACCGGCGCCAGCCGCGGCATCGGCCGCTCGATCGCCGAAACCTTCGCCGCCGAGGGCGCTCGACTCACCATCTGCGCTCGCGGCGAAGAGACCCTCAACGCCACCCGCGACGCCATCGCTGCCGCCTACCCCACCGCCGAGGTCCAGGCCGTCGCCGCCGACGTCACCTCGGACGCCGACTCGCAGCGCATCATCGATGCCGCCACCAGCGCCTACGGCTCGATCGATGTCCTGGTGAACAACGCCGGTGCTGCCATCACCGATGGCGAACTGAACGAACGCTGGCGCGCCTCCTTTGAACTCAACGTCCTCGCCACCCTGCGGTTGATGGAACTCGCCCGCCCCAGTCTCATCGCCTCGGACGCCGCCGCCGTCGTCAACATCTCCTCCATCTACGGTCGCGAGTCCGGCGGCCCCGCCACCTACAACGCCACCAAAGCCGCCCAGATCGCCCTCTCCAAGTCCTACGCACTCGATTGGGCGAAGGACGGCATCCGCGTCAACAACGTCGCCCCCGGCTCCATCGCCTTCGAGGGCGGCTCCTGGGGCCGTCGACTGATCGAGGCGCCCGAGGCGATGGCCAACTTCATCGCCACCCAGATCCCGGGCGGTCGCTTCGGTCGCTCGGACGAGGTTGCCAACGCCGTCGTCTTCCTCGCCTCCCCCGCCGCCTCCTGGGTGCTCGGCGCCACACTCAACGTTGATGGCGGCCAATCCCGCTCAAACATCTGACCTTTCGACGGCAGCGCCAACGGCGCGGTAATCTGTGCCGACCGAGCCGGAGACGGAGAACGACATGCGCTTTCACCGCAGCGACCTGCCAGGAATTCTGATCGCCGGGCTCGCCCCCGTCGGCCTCACGCTCCTGTTCCTCAACTCCTTCGATGTCTGGGGACACCACGGCACCCCCCTACTGGGAGCCATGGCCGCCAACATCGCCATCGGTGGTGCGCTACTCGCCGCCTTCACCCGCTTCATCCGTAACTGGGACGTCCCGTTCGCCAGCATCGTCCTGATGCTCGTCTGCGCCGCCGCCGTCGTCGGGCTACAGAAGGCCGGTAATGACAACACCGGCGCAAACTTCCTCAAATGGCTCGGGCTCGTCGGCTTCCTCGTCTTCAACATCTCGGTCGTGCTCCAGATCCTCGGTAACGGCCTCGTCCCGGCACTCAACCAGCGCGCCGCACGCCTCGCCGCCGAACCCGAGTCATAGCCAGCACCGCATGACCACCCCCGGCGAAGCCATCACCACACCGGCCAAACTGGAGCCGCAGAGCGCCGCGCTCAGCATGGTCATCGCCTGGATGGGCAACCGCTTCTACCGCACATTCCGCCCGTCCGACGAAGCTGCAGCTTCCTTCGATGCCATCCTCACCCAGCGCGACCGCCGCATCGGCGTCACCATCGGCCTCCTCGCCGACAACGACCCTGCCGATGCAGCTACCGAGCACGAGACGAACAACGCCGCCTTCGCCGAGCTCCTCACCGCAGACCTCGATCAGCCCGGCGGTTATGCCCTCTGGCTCCCCCCCGGAGCCGTCATTCCCACCGAGGAGCCCGCCCGCTCCGATCTCCGCATCCTGCTCTCCAACGGCCTCTCCGGACTCAACCCCGGCGACCATCGCGAAGTCCGCATCCCGATCATCCTCAAGCTCGCCAAGATCGAAACAGACGGCGCCTACGTCTCCGTCACCGGCGGCCTCTCTTCCCAGTGGACCACCATCTCCGAAGGCATCCAGGGCGCCTTCCACCTCGATTCCCGCTCGCTCCACCGCCTCCCCGCCGAGACCGCCGAGCTGGACATCATCATCTCCCGCGTGCGCGATCGCGCTGCCCTCCTCAACCCCGAAGAAGTCACCGATGTGAAGGTCCACGACTACTGGCTCGTCACCCGCCTCCCGGACTCGGCGCCCCAGGGCGTCGTCGTCATCGGCGGCCCGCCCGAGCTCGATCCACGCGACGGCGTCCCTGTCCGCCGCTCCTTCCGACGCCACGTCAGCCGCGCCGTTGAGCAACGCCAATCAGGCGATTGTGAACTCTCAGTCTTGATCTTGGTCGGCGCACTCGCTCACATGGAAGATGAACTGGTCACCAGTGCGCTGCGCGGTATGAACCCGGCGGCCTATGGTGCGCTTGACCTCATCGTCCTCGTCGCCGACGGTTCAGTGAGACAGGTACTGCAACCACGATCCCTCCCCTGGGAACAAGAGCGAGCACCATCATGAGCGCAACCGCACCGCAGCCATCCAACTCGGACTCCAGCTCCAGCTCCATCACCATCCGTCAGGCGCGTGATGCGGACGCCACCGCCATCCGCCTGCTCGTCACGCAGGCCCTGCTCGCCGCGGAATTGGACGCGCCCACCGTCGAAGCCGATACCGATCTGATCGAGGCCGGCTACTACCGTGAGCCCGGTCGCGGCATGTGGGTCGCCGTCGAAGACGAGCGGATCATCGGCTGCGCCGCCATCGACCTCGGCGAAGACGGCCACGCCACCCTCCGCCGACTCGCCGGCATCTCCCTCGCAAACCTCACCGCCGCCGCCGTCGCCTTCGCCCAGGGTCGCGGCTACCGAGGCGTGGAGACCGTCCTCCCCACCGCCATGAGCGACGCCCGCGAAGCCGTCACCACCGAAGGCTTCCTCAACGACGCCACGGCCAACGACCTGCTCTTCCGCCGCACGCTCTAAGCGGCTCAGCCTCCGCTCAACCGCGTGTAGCTCGTTGCCGTGATGGCGCCAAGCTGCTCGCCGGAGCAACACCGGTGACGAACCTCGAAGACTCACTCGCCAGCTTCTATGACCTGCAGGCCCCGCAGCGCGCCGCCCGCAACCCGCAGCCTCAACGCATCCAGCATCGTGACCACTTCGCCACCCTGCTGCATGCCGAGGACCGCACCTCCGTCATCGAAATCGGCACCGGCACCGGCCAGGACGCGTCCGCACTGCAGACCGCCGGCCTCACCGTGTCCGGCATCGACCTCTCCGCCGAAAACGTCCGCCACTGCCGCGAACGCGGGATCGACGCCCAACAAGCCTCGCTCTTCGAGATGCCCTTCGATGACGACACATTCGATGCCGCCTGGACGATGAGCACCTTGCTCCACGTCCCCAACGCCCGCCTCGATGAAGCGCTCACCGAGATCACCCGCGTCCTCCGCCCCGGCGCCCCGCTCGCCATCGGCCTCTGGGGCGGGCCTGACTCCGAGCACAACCAGCACCGCAGCCGCGACGGCATCGAGGTCACACGGTTCTTCAGTTGGCGGAGCGACGACCACCTCCGCGAGCTACTCGAGCCACACGGCACACTCGAACGCTTCGAAACCTGGCCCGACTCGGACCCGGAAAGCGAACTCCATTACCAGTTCTGCCTCGTGCGGACACCGGGACTCGCCGCGCTCTAGCGCTCGCGCCGCTTCCACCCCGTGTGCGCACCACCCTCGACGCCCTGGTCGATCCGCACCACATACGTCCCCGCCAGCTTGTCATGCCACGTCTGCGTCTTCGCATCGAACCCCGCCCAGATGTACCCGATGAAGAACAGATCGTGACTAATCACCGCCGCCGCCGTCCTCACCACCCCGTGGCGCGTCCCCGGTACCTCACCGTCCAACCGAACGATCCGCAGCCCCATCCGCCGTTTCCCCGGTGACCACCCCCGAGGGTTGAAGATCAGCCCGTAACCCACACGCAGCAACGTCCCTGCCACCGCCGTCTGCCCCGCCACCACCTCGGGTGAACTCGAGAAGAACGAGCCCAACGTCACCCAAATCACCGACACCAGCCCAAGGATGATCAACTCGTCGAGGACGAATCCCATCCACCGACGCTGGAACGTCGCCAACGGGTACCCGGACTGCTCGTCCACCGCTGGCTGAAACGTCTCCTGATCCGGATCCATCGCCCGTAGCTGCGCACGACCAGCACCCAGCGCCCCGTCGCCCAACCAGCTCACTCCCGGCCCGCCGAGGGCCCCAGAAATCGCAGGTTTGCCGAGGGCGCTCGAACGTCCCGTGCTCTCGGCTACGTCATCATCCGGAGGAACCTGTTCAGCGGCGGCCACAACTCAAGCGTGGACGCTGATCGCCCCATCCACAACAAGCACCTCTGAATCGACGAACCTCGCCTCGTCCGAAGCCAGGTACACCACGGCCCCCTGCAGATCCGATGCCTGCCCCAGCCGCCGCACCGGAATGTACTTTTCGAGGATCTCGCGCAGCGCCGGATCCTGCTGCGGCCCCGGCACATCCTCGTAGAACCCGACCCCCAGGGCGTTCACCGTCACCCCCTGCCGAATCCACTCGATCCCCAGCGACTTCGTGAATCCCACGATCGCGCCCTGCGTCGCCGAGTAGACCGCGCAGTTCGGCACCCCCCGGTCCCCGAGGATCGACGCGAGATTGATGACGCGCCCCTGCCCGCGCTCCAGCATCCGCTTGCCAACCACGCGCGTCGGGATCAGCACCCGCCGCACGTTCCGGTCGAACAACCCCAGCTCATCCTCCGCCATCTCGACGAACGGCTTCACCACCGCCGCATGAGACGCGTTCACCAGGATCGAGATCGCCCCGATCCGCTCCTCCAGGCCCGCCACCGCCTCCTCCACCGCACCCTCATCGCCGAGGTCCAGCGTCAGCGCCTCGCCTCGTCGACCGATCGACCAGCACTCGTTCAGGATCGAGTTCGCCTGCACTTCCTCGGCCATCTCCGTCGTCGCAGTCGTCAGCGACACGTCCGCGCCCGCCTCGGCCAGCCCCACCGCCAGCGCCCGCTGCAACGGCCCACTCGCCCCGGTCACCAGCGCATGCTTCCCACGCAAATCGAACATCGTCGTCACTCCCCTCGCCCTAGCCCGCGACCGTCGGAACGACCCCGGCGGGGGTGACCCCTGCCGCGATCGCGCCGCCATCGATCAGAATCGTCTCCCCCGACAGATACTCCGAAGCGTCCGATGCCAGGAACACCGACAGTGGACCCAGATCCTCCATCAGCCCGAACTCGCCTGCCGGCTGCATGCCGCCACGCGCCTCGGTCTCCGGCCCCAGCTCGTGCGGGAACGCCCCGGGCGCGATGCACGAGACGCGTACACCATCGCGCGCGTAGCTCATCGCCAGACACTTGGTCAGCGAGATCACCCCCGCCTTCGCGATCGGGTACATGAAGCGATTCCGCCCGCCTCGATAGCCCCATCCCGAGGTGATGTTGATGATCCGTCCGCCGCCCTGCTCCACCATGTGCGGAATGATCGCCCGCGAGCAGAAGAACGCCGACGACAGATTCGCGTCGATCCCCGAGTACCAGTCCTCGTCCGTGTGCTCCGGCAGCGTCTTGCCGCGCCCCGCGCTCCCGCCACCCGCGTTGTTCACGAGGATGTCGACCCGCCCGAACTCCGCGATCGCCGCATCCATCAACGCCCCAACGTCCGAGGAATCTGTCACGTCCGTGGACCGCGCCAGATAGCGCCGCCCCTTCGCGCGCACCAGCTCACCCGTCTCCTCCAGCGGCTCCGGACGTCGTCCCGCGCCCACAATGTCCGCGCCTGCCTCCGCCATCGCCAACGCCATCTCGCGGCCCAGGTTGCTCCCCGCGCCCGTGATGATCGCCGTCTTCCCACTCAGATCGAACTGATCGAGGATCGCCATCGCATGCTCCTTCTCGCCACTCTTCAGGTTGCGGGCGGACGCGCGAGCGCTACCCGACCGCGACCACCATTCCCGTGTCATCCGTCGTCATCAGCCGCAGCGCCACCGAGGCCACTCGCGACTCGTCTTCGCCCACCGCCAGCGCGTTCACCCGCACCCCCGCGTCCGCCAGCTCCGCCGCCGACTCGCGCACAAGCTGCTGCGCACCCGCCTGCGCCGCGTAGAACGCCGTCTGCTCCCCCGCGTGCTCACCCATCGCCCGAGTCAGCACCAGCACGATTCCTCGGCCGTTCGGTCCCGCCTCGTTCCGTCGGAACTCCGCCGCCGCGGACCGAATCGTGAACAGATGCGAACTGAAGTTCAGCGCCACCACCCGCCCCAGCTCCGCCTCGCTCATCTTCTCCAGCGGCGCCGTCAGCGGTAGCTCCGAGGCCGACACCACGATGTCCAGCCCGCCCATCTCCTTCGCCACCTGCCGCGTCGTCACCTGCACGTTCCGCCCCAGCGTCACGTCCATCACATACTCCGCGGACCGCCGCCCCATCGCCTCAATCGCCCGCTTCACCTTCCGAGATTCCAGCACCCGCTCGTCCGCCTGCACCGCGCACACGGCCACATCCGCGCCCGCCTCCGCAAGCGCCAACGCAATCGCCCCACCCGAGGCGAACTCAGCCCCAACCACCATCGCCACGCGACCCGCAAGATCGGTCATCCGCACCAACTATTCCGAATCGGCTCGTGCATCGCGGTCAGCGTGGCCGCAGCAGCCAGACGGGACTAGATCAGCCCCGCGGCCGTTGCGCTCAGCACCACCAGGCCGAGCGCAATCCTATACCAGACGAATGGCCACAACGTGCCCGACTGCAGGAACGCCAGCAGCCACCGAATCACCAGCGCCCCTGCCACCGCCGATACGAACGCGCCCAGCATCAACGGCCCCCAGCTCAGCGTCTCATCGCTCCCCAGCGCCTCCGAGAACTGCAGCACCCCCGCGCCCAGCACCGCCGGCGCCGACAGCAGGAACGAGAACCGCGCCGCCGCCGCCCGGTCGAACCCCAACCCCCGCGCCGCCGTGATCGTCACGCCGGCTCTGGATACCCCCGGCACCAGCGCAATCGCCTGCGCCACCCCAATGATCACCGCACGCCCCGGCGTCACGTCCAGTAACTGCCCCACCGTCCCGCCCCAGCGGTCCATCGCCCCCATCAACACGCCGAACCCGATCAGCATCGTCCCCACCAGCCACGGCTGTCGCAGGTTCTCCTCAATCGCATCCTTGAACAGCAGCCCCACCACCACCGCCGGAATCGTCCCCAGCACGATCCACAGCCCAAGCAACGAATACGAGTCCCACTGCTTCAGCCGCCAACCGTGCCGGACGATGTCCACCACCCCCGAACCGATGATCCGCAGCCAGTCGCGCCAGAAGAACGCGATCACCGCCACCATCGTCCCCAGGTGCAGCGCCACGTCGAACGTCAGCGAGCTGATGTCGTCGCCAATTAGCTCCGGCGCCAGCACCAGATGCCCCGACGACGAAATCGGAAGAAACTCCGTCGCCGCCTGGATCAGCCCCAGCACCACCGCACGCCACAGCTCTGCGAATTCACCCATCGGCTGACTCTACGGCCTCACCCCGACACACAACATCGACCGCCCCAGCGTCACTCCCCTGACGCACGAGGAGCAATCGGCACCGATGTCGTCAGCGCCGTCGCACACAGCACCCGCTCGTCTCCTCGCACCGCCCACACATCCGCCCGAGACAGCCCAATCCGCCGCCCCGACCGCAACGACTCCCCCACCGCCACCAATCGCTCACCCACCGCCGGCGCCAGATTCTGCACCTGAAAGTCCACCGTCGAGGAGAACCAGCCCTCGTCCAGCGCGGACATCGCCGCCGTCACCCCGGCAAAATCCGCCAGCGTCCCAACAATCCCACCCTGCACCACCGACCCGTCGAACGTGACCTCCGGCTGAATCGTCAGCTCGTACTCGGCATGCCCCGAGGACAGCTCCACCAGCCGAATCCCCAGCAACGCCGCCACCGGCATCGACTCGATGAACTCGACGATGTCAGGCCGGTGCGACGAACCCTCAAGCGCCATTAGCTACCCCATCCCGCTACCGACGCGTGGCGGTGCCGCCGCCATCGATCGGATAGATCCCACCGTTGATGAACGACGCGTCGTCGCTGCAGAGGTAAGTCACGAGTCCCGCAATCTCCTCGACGGTGCCGTAGCGCCCCATCAGGTTCCCCGCCTGCATCATGTCGCGCGCCATCTCCGGCGCATCGGGCGAACTGCCGCGCTCCAGCTCCACCGCCATCGGCGTATCAATCACCGCCGGGCACACCGCGTTCACGCGAATCCCCTGTCCCACCAGCGTCATCGCAGCAGACCGAGTCATCCCCACCACCGCATGCTTGCTCGCCCCATAGGCAAACAACGTCGGCGTCCCCTGCAAACCCGCAATCGAGGCGGTGTTCACAATCGCGCCGCCGCCGTTCTCCGCCATCAACGGCGCAACCTCGCGCATGCCCAGCCACACGCCCTTCACGTTCACCTGCAGCACCGCGTCAAACATCTCCTCCGGGTAGTCGAACAGCGACGACACCGGCCCCAGAATCCCCGCGTTGTTGAAGAAGTAATCGAGCCGACCGAACCGCTCTCGCGTCGATTCCACGTACCCGCGCACGTCCGCCGACTTCGTCACGTCCGCCTCAACCACATGCGCCTGCCGCCCGGCCCGCTCCACCGCCGACACCGTCTCCTCGATCGCCGTCCCCGGCAGATCGATCAGCACCACGTCCGCGCCGTCAGCAGCAAACCGCTGCGCCGCCGCACGTCCGATGCCGCCCGCAGCCCCGGTCACCGCAGCAACTTTCCCCTCGAATCGATCGCTCATCGCACCCCCCCCCCTCAGGTAAGCGCGCAGTGTGGCATGGCGAGGGCGCGCTGTCGCCTCCCGCGAGCGTGAACCAGCTGCTAGCAGAAAGTGACAAACAGCCGGGACTTTCTTACAGATTAAGCACCCTTGTCTTGATGTATGCTGTCGCTGAAAAGCTCAGATGGCTGATCCATTTGAGCGTGGGCACGGCGAGAAGGATCTCACCGAACCCGATCCCACCGCTCGGGACGAATTCGAGAGCAGGGAGGCAACTCCGAGGAGGAGTGCATGAACCTGCGTATCTCACGCATGACCGCGATTGGAGCCGCCTCCGTGGCGGCCGTCCTACTGCTGGGAGGCGTCGCCCTCGCCGCAGCTCCCCCGGCACCCCATTTCAACGGCTTCGAAAACGTCGGCGACGTGAACGGACCAACCGACGACACGATGGACAACGTGACTCGTGTGACGTCAGGCACCAATGGCATCCTTTCCGCAGACGGCGCCCACCACGCCATCGCCGGACTGGCGGACTACCCGCACGCTGCCTATCTGTTTACAAGATACGGCGGCTACAGCAGCGTCTTCCCGGACGGCGGCTACACCACCTCAGCCGACATCTACCTCGATATGGCCGAGTCACAGATCGACGAAGATTCCCGCTTCGACTGGAGTTCGGCGATCAACGGGACGGACGGCAATCACCAACGTGACTTCATCTTTAGCGTCGGCACTGACGGCGCCGGCGGCTTCGTGATGAGTGCCAGCAACAATGCGCCGGGCTGGCCAGCGAACCCGGGACGTGATCCCCTCACGATCACGACCACAGGCTGGTACACGTTCCAGCATGTCTTCTACGATGACGGCGGGGTTCTGGCAGTCGACATGAGCGTGCTCGATTCGGACAGCCTCGTCCTCAACACGTGGACGCTCAGCTACTGGGCAGACACCATCGACGGGCTGGCTGGAGAGGTCGGCGGCAACCGCTACGGCTGGCTCGTGACCAACGACTTCGATGGGCTGCCGATCGATAACGTCTTCCGCAGCGGCGTGCTGCCGAGTCCAGTCATTGCAGACGATTGCAAGAAGCACGGGTGGGAGACGGTCTTCCGAGCTGACGAAACAGCGTTTGTCAACCAGGGCGTCTGCATCCAGTACGTGCTGACGGGCAAGTAGACCAGAGCGCGCCTGACACCGAGCGGGCCCCACGAGTATTCGTGGGGCCCGCTTTCGTTCCGCCCGCACTCCGGCCACCTCGATCAGCTTGGTGCGGCGGGACCGCCCGGGGCAACAGTGTCCCCACTCCCCACCGTCCGACGGGTGACAAGCGGCCACACCGCCAGCACGCCGAACAGCACCAGCGAAGCTCCGAGCACGATCCCCGAGCGCCACGCAATACCTGCGGCGAACGTCGAGCTAATCGCCTCGGCACGTTCCACCAGCGGCTCACGCAACTCGGCGCGCGCACCGCTCCAGTGTTCCGTCGAATCCAGCAGCGTTTCGTGAATCTTCGGGCTCAGCCGCGGTGCGTAGCCGAACGGGCCGGTGATCGAGAACGTGAAGCCGGCGGCGATGATCACCGCCGCCACGCCCCACATCGCAATGCCTCGCCACGAGCGGGCTCCCAGCAGAGCGATCAGCAGGGCGAGCACGACCGCGAGGCCAATCGACGCCAGGCGCAGCACGCCGCGCGCCACCCGAGCCGCCGTGCGCACGACGTCAACATCGAGCGCGTCCCCGTTGGCGTCGCTACCGATCCCCGGCGCATCGGAATCGGCCACGGCGGCCTGGAGGTCATCCTCCAGATCCCGTTCGTCGTAGCTCCACCCGGTCGGGCGAAAGATCGCAACCACTCGGTCGACATCGTTGAGGGCGGCGGACTCCGCCTCGGCCAGTTCGGCGCGCACATCGGCGTCGGATAATCGGAAGCCGTCGGACAACAGCTCGGCCTCGCTGCGTCGCAGCGGCCTCGCCAGCGCGACCGCCAGCTCCGAGATCCTGGCGAAGCCGATCTCGATCTGGAAGTGCTCGGACTCACCAACCAGCCACGGGCGCACCTGCTCGAGCGAGATGAATAGCTCGTCGTCGAACCAGGCGACCACCACATCCGGGTCCGCGAACTGTTCCTCCAGCACCGCTCCGCGATCGCCCGAGCCAGCCTCCACGCCCACGGCAGCGCTGGTCAGCCCCTCGATCATCAGCCGCCCGAGGTCCAGCTCCCGATAGGCGTGCTCAAGCTGTGACGGTGAGCCGCGAACACCGGGCTGGGCGATCCGATTCACATTCTCGGCGAGCGTGATGTTCAGCTCGAACTCATCTGTCTCGTCCAGCAGGTAGGGAAGGAATTCGCCCAGCACGTGCTCGGTCAGCTCCTGCAAATACTCCGGCGGTATCGCTTCGCGAATCACATCCAGCATCACCTGCTGCGACACGGAATCGGTCGGCAGGTTGAGGTCGCGCAGGTTCTCCGGAAAATCCTCCTCTTGCCGCTGCAGCAACTCATTGAGCGCCGCTGGCAGCACGTCATCGTGAAAGGCGTTGTAGGCGTCGGCGTCCCGCAACTGGTCGATGTAGAAGTCCGACTGGAAGATCGTCGCATTCAACCGGTCGACCAGCAGCGCACCGAAGACGGCAACCACCAGCAGCGGAATCAGCAGAATCGCCAGCGCGCGACGAAACACAATCACGCGTCGCTCCTCTGTGGCAGATCCGCTGGCGGCCTGAGCATCACCATCAGGCAAGCGTTCGACAAGAACCAATCTTCCCTCGGCTTCGGGAAGATCCACACCCCAGCGTCGTCGCCCGCTACACCCGAATCAGCAGCTTCCCCGTCGTCCCGCCACCCGCAATCGCCGACAGCGCCTCCGGCACACCCTCCAACCCCCACTCCCCACCCATCCGAGGTGTCAGCACCCCCGCCGAGTGCCACTCGAACAGATCGCCCATCCGCCGCTGGTACTCCTCCGCGTCGCGCAGATGATCCCCCAGCCCCGGTCGCGTGAAGAAGATCGAACCCGCCTGTTGCATCAACGACGTGTCCAGCATCCCCACCGGCCCCGATGCGCCGCCGTACAGCACACACGTCCCCCGCCGCTTCGTCGCCAGTAGCGACTGTTCGATCGTCGCCGCCCCCACCGCGTCATACACCGCGTCCACACCCTCGCCACCTGTCGCCTCCCGCACCGCCTCGAGGATGTCCACCCCCGACCGATCGATCACCACGTCCGCCCCCAGCTCCCGAGCCAGCCCCGCCTTCCCCTCGTTCCCCACCACCGCGATCACGCGAGCGCCGAGCTGATTCGCCACCTGCACCAGCAGATGCCCCACTCCGCCCGCCGCCGCGTAGACGAGGCAGTTCATCCCCGCCTCAAGCGGCGCGCTATCCATCGCCAGGTAATGCGCCGTCGTGCCCTGCACCATCAGCGTCACCGCGGCTTCGTCGCTCACCCCCTCCGGAATCGCGACGCAGCGCCACCCCGGCACCACCGCGAACTCGGCAAATGCTGCCGGCATCGGATTCCAGTACACCACCCGCTGCCCCACCGACAGTTCAGTCACCCCAACGCCCACCGACTCAACAACACCCGACGCCTCCACCCCCGGTACAAACGGCGGCTCTTTCCGACGTGCCGCCCCCGTCACCATCCCCGCATCCGCGAAGTTCACCCCGGCCACCGAGGTCCGCACCACAATCTCGCCGTCACCCGCCGCCGGCGTCTCCAGCTCCTGCACCCGAATCGCATCGAACGGACCAAACTCGGAAACCACAGCAGCACGCATCAGAAACTCCTCGGGTGACCGGACATGCGGAAAATGTAGCAGCGCCGCGCGGGCAATCCCGCTCGCGCCTAGTACCAGCTATCGACCGGGTTCCCCCACTGGAACGGTCGTGTCAGCACGTGCCCGATCTGCGTATCTCCCGAGAAGTGCCGCACCGTCGCAATCAGCGGCTCCGTCAGCTCCAGTCGATACCCCAGGTCCTGCGCATAGAACCGCAGGTTCAGATACGTATCCAGGTACAAGATCCGCCCCGCCGCCGCCGGCAGCGCCGCCCCCGACTCCTCCACGAATCCCGCAATCGCCTCAAGCGTCTCGTCCATGCTCTCCTGCGGGTGAATCCGCCGAGGCGCCACCACCGCATCGTGCGCCGCCACCGAGATCATCGCCGACCCATCCGCCGCCGCGCTGAACTCAGGAGGCCCCAGGTGCGCCGCGGACCACGCGAACGCGCACGCCTGCGAAAAGACATCCTGCACCCGCTGCTCGGCATCCCAGTCGTACGCACCCGGATCGCCCAACGCCTCGCGCGCCATCTCAATGAACCGGTCGATCTGCCCGCCCTCCTCAACCGCGTCCAGCGCCCGACCCAGCCAGAACAGCGGCGGATTATGTTCCGGCCCACGAGTCTTGATATGCGCAGGGAACGGCGTCCCCGGACGGGAATCCGCCTGAATCTCGGGATAAATGCGCTCGAGCCACGGGCCGATATCCATCGTCCGCATGCTAGCGCCGGGTTGGGTTGCAAGCTCCCTAGTCGGAGGAGCGCTCACGGCCCCGTCGCCGAAGCAGTAGCGCGACCACATAGAAGCCCATGAGAACGACAAGGGGGATGACGAGGCCGACGATTTCCTCAGGCTCGACCAACGCTGCGAGCGAGACGAATGTGAGAAGAGCCGCACCGATCGCTATTCGAGGATCCAACAGGCTGAGGGATTTTCGGAACACCAGCTTCGACAGCAGTGCCAGACCGAGAGCGATTCCGAACCAGACCGGCCCAAACAAAGTTCCCAACGGTTCACTCCGCCCAAGTCACGTTCTTGATCGTGCAATCTAGCCCGCTAGCCCTCACCCCGCACCGACGCGCCCTCGACGAACGGTACCGCCACCACATCCGCCGCCACCAGCTCGCCGTCCACATCCACCTGCACCGTCGTCACCCCCGAGGGCAAATAGCCAATCCCGATGCTCGCCCCCAGGAACGCCGAATACGCCGCGTTCACCAGCGCCCCACTCCCCGCCTCGCCGTCCGCCCCACCAAACTTCACCCGGCTCCCCCGCTTCGCCAACCCTCGACCAGTCAGCCGCACCCCACGCAGCACCCGCTCCGGCGCAACTCCCGAGAGCGCACGCAACGCCTCGGCGCCCGGAAACTCGCGCCCCGCCAGGTCCACCAGCTCCCCCAGCCCCACCGCTGCCGGAGTCGCGGGCGCTGGCGTCTCGTACGGCGCCTCCAGCACCCCCGCCTCAAGCCGCAGCGCGTCGTGCGCCGCCAGCCCCGCCGGCGTCACCCCCACCGATACCGCATTCTCGAAGAAGTGCTCCCCCACCTCGGGCGACACGATGAACCAGTACCCGTCGTCGCCAATCTGCGAGGTGTGTGCCACCAACGCCCGATACCCACCCAGCAGCAACTCGTGCGCCTCGCCCTCCGGCACCGCCCCCGGGATCGTGATCCCCACAATCGCCTCCAGCAACTTCGCCGCCTGCGGCCCCTGCACCGAGAACTGCACGCTCTCCGTGATCCGGTCCCGCACCTCCACCTCGGCCGTCAGCCCACCATCGTCGACCGCCGCCCCCACCATCCCGAGCAGATGCGACTGCGTCTGTGGCCCCGTGACGACGAGCCAGCGCCCCTCGTCCAGGTGGCACACCGTCGCCACATCCAGCACCACCCCATCCTCGCGACACACCATCGCCCGACGCAGCCCCTGCAACGGAATCGACGCAATCGAGGTCGCAAACACGCTGTCCAGCACCTCCGCCGCCCGCTCCCCCGTCACGTAGAAGCGCCCCAGGTGCGAGCGATCGAAGATGACGGCACTGTCTCGGGCCGCGCGCTGTTCGTCGTACAGCCCGCCGAACCACAGCGGCAGCGTGAAGCTATGCACCGGCGCCGGATGCCACCCGAACTTCATGTACAGATGCGCCAGCGCCAGCCGGTTCGTCTGCGCCCCATCCAACGGCACGGCGTCAGCCGAGGCAGGCGCATCCACCGAGATCAGCGGAATCCAGTCCTGCAGCGAACCGTCGTCAGAAGTCACAAACCGGCTCCAACCTAGTGGCTGTGCGCACCTGGCAGCCCCTCGCCCTCCGGCTCCACGTCCACCCACTTCCGATGCCCCGCGTCCGTCAGCGTCATCCGCCCCACCCCCGGGTACGGCCCGTGGCAGAACATCACCAGCGCGCCCGCCTCGATGCACTGCTCCGTCAGCGTCTTCTTCGTCTCCATCGAGACCAGCGGCAGCACATCGAGCCCGGACACCCACGCCGTCCGCTCAAGCTGAGACCGATGCTGGACCATGTCGCCCACGTACACGCCCCACTCCTGCCCGGAGCGGATCGCCACCGTCCCGTGCCCGTGCGTGTGCCCCGGCGTCGGCACGAACACAATCTCATCCGTCACCGCGTACTCATCCTCGCCCGTCACCAGCTCCAGCCGATCCGCGATCGGATCGAGGTTCCGCGATAGGTACGTCGCCCGCGTCCGCTCGTTCGGATGCGTCGCGTCGTCCCATTCCTGCGCGCTCATCACGTACTTCGCATTCGGGAACGTCGGGATCAGCAGCTCAGGCGCATCCGGATCCGCGCCCGGCGCCACACTCGTGTTCCACCCGCAGTGATCCGAGTGTAGATGCGTGTTCACCACCACATCGATCTCCCCAGGCGACACCCCGAGGCTCGCCAGCGAATCCAGCAGCGTCCCCTCCGAGGCCGGCGACGCCGAATCGCGGTCACCTGGCTTGTTGCCAACGCCCGAGTCGATCAGCACCGTCTTCCCTTGCGAGCGCAGCAGCAGGCAGTTCAACCCCAGCGGCATCCGATAGCTGTCGTCCAACTCCCGCTGCTGCCGCTCCCACATCACCCGCGGCACCACACCGAAGATCGCCCCGGCGTCGTACCAGTTGATGCCGTCGTTCACCACGGCGAAGTTCACCGCGCCAATCGAATAGCGCGCCCCGCTCGGAATCGTCATCGCCCCAGCCCCTCCGGCCCCACGCTCACGCCGACACCACTCGCGAGGGCTTCAGCCGAAACACCACCGACGTCGCATCTTCCGCCGTGCTGTTGTCGGCGTACTGATTCCCACCACGCTCGCCCAGATAGTGAATCGCCAGCTCTCGCAGCAGCGGCACGTACTCCAGCTCGGAAGCCTCGCTCGCCTCGCCCTGCAACACCGCCGCCGCGTACGGCGGCGCCTTCGTATCCACGCACAGCGAAGCGTTCGCGTTCCCCAGGATGTTCCGCCACTTCTTGCTCGAACGCGCCGTCAGCATCAGCGCCTCGCCGTCGCGCCACAGGTACCAGATCGGCGCCAGATGCGGCCGACCCTGCCCATCAACGGTCCCCAGTACCGCCACATGCGCCTCACTCAGCAGCTCGTTCAGTTCATCATCGCTCATCGCCATGCCTCACCCCCTTAGCGCGTCAGTCTCCCACACCCGTTCCGGTACGAACCTCCCCGCTACCTGCCCTCCCAGCGATAGCCACCCTCAACCGCCCGCACCCGACCCAGCGTCAAAATCGGGAAGTGACCGCCCGTCACCAGCGCATCCTTCTCCACCGCCAGCGCCGCGATCTTCCCGCGTGACCGCGTCGACTCCGCCGGATCGAGGTCCACCCCCGGAATCCAATCGTGGTGCTCCAGGTGCACCGGGTGATGCGCCGCGTCCCCCAAGATCACCAGGTGCTCCCCTCCTGACGCCAGCAGCACCGAGCAATGGCCCGGCGTGTGCCCCGGCGTCGGAATCATCGTCAGCGAGTCCGTCACCGCAAACTCGCCGTCCGTCGGCTCCAGCCGCCCCGCATCGCCGTACGGCCCCGTCTTCCGACGCGCCACGCCTGCTCGGTCATCGCCATCGAGGTCGGAGCCGTTCCAATGCTCCAGCTCGGCTCGCGCCACATACACGGTCGCGTTCGGGAACGTGATCGCTCCGTCCGCGTCATCGTCCGTGTTCCACGCGCAGTGATCCGGGTGCAGATGCGTCTGCACAATCGTGTCCACCTCGTCGCGCGCCACGCCCAGTTCGGCCAGCCGCAGCAGCAACTCACCGCCACCCGGAATCCCCATCTCCCGAGCAGGCACGCCCATCCCCGTATCGATCAGCGTCGTCCGCCCGTCCCCGCGAATCAGGAACGTGCCAAAGTTGAACGGCACCGGCGTCTCCGCATCCGTGATCCCCAGCGCCGCCGTCCAGTCCGCCGGATCCACCCCATGGAAGAACCCGCCCAGCGGTCGATCCGGCGCCCCATCGGACAGCGCTGCCACCGTCAGCCCACCAACCTCAAACACTTCGCTCAGTCGACTCATCACGAACCTCCGCTTCAGCCCGCGAAGTCTAGCGCAGCCGTCCCCGCTCGCCCCGGCTACCGCCCCAGGAAGTCCGTCTCCCGCTTCTCCGTGAACGCACGCAGCCCCTCGCCCGCATCGCGCGAAAGACCAGCCACTCCAATCGCCGCCTCCGACCATTGCATCGCGCTGTCGAAATCCATCGATGACGTCCGCCATGCCAACGTCTTACCCAGCTTCTGGCCAATCGGTGGACCGGCCTCCACCTCCAACGCCAACTCCATCGTTCGCTGCTCAAGCTCATCCGGCTCAACCAGGTAATTCGTCAGGCCCGCCTCGTGCGCCTCTTCCGCGCTCATGAAGCGTCCCGTCATCATCAACTCCATCGCCTTCCGCCAGCCCAGAATCTTCGGCAGCATCCAGAATCCACCCAGGTCCGCGTAGAAGCCCCGCTTGACGTACGCCACCTGGTACCGCGCCGCCGTCGAACCAACAGCTAGGTCCGCGTGACTCGCCAGGTCGAACCCCGCACCCACGCAGGGACCGTTGATCATCGCAATCACCGGCACCTCCAGGCGCCGCAGCGCCACGAACGTCTCGGACTCGCGCCGGTACATCAAGCGGTAACCCTCAGGGTCGGGGCTGCCATCCTCTGGCGGTGGCTCGCGGTCCGGGTCCGGCGCGCCGGCCATGTCCATGCCCGCGCAAAACCCTCGTCCCGCGCCAGTGATCACCACGCACCGCACGGAGCGGTCGAACCGCAGATCCACGAACAGCTCCCGAAGCGCCTTCAGAATCGGGAACGTCAGCGCGTTCAACTTCTCCGGTCGGTTCAACGTGATCCACAGGATCCCGTCCTTCGCGCCACGCCGCTCCGTCAGAAACAGATCGCGATCAGCCATCGTCAGCTCCCCTGTTCCGCGTTCACACACCCTCCAGCCCGCGAAGTCTAGCGCAGCCGTCCTCGCTCGCCCCGGTTGCCGCTCGATTCCCTCGCACCCTATGATCCCCGTTCGTCGCCTCTGCCCGCCGTGCATCGATGCGACCCGACGAGGAGTGCCGCATGCCCACCCCCACCGCTTTCTTACGAGGCGAGTTCGTGCCCATGGAAGACGCCAAGATCGGCGTCATGACTCACGCCTTCAACTACGGCACCGCCGTCTTCGAGGGCATCCGCGGCAACTGGAACGCCGAGCAAGAGCAGCTCTACCTCTTCAAGGTCCGCGCCCACTTCGAGCGACTCCGCATGAGCGCCAAGATCATGCGCATGGAACTCCGCTACACCGACGACGAACTCGTTGAGATCACCAACGAACTCGCCCGACGCAACGGCTACAACGAAGACATCTACATCCGCCCCATGGTCTACAAGTCCACCGAGGCCGTCGGCGTCCGCATGCACGATCTCGATGACGACTTCCTGCTCTTCGTCACCCCCTTCGGCAACTACCTCGACCCCGATGCCGGCATCCGCTGCATGACCTCCTCCTGGCGCCGCATCGACGACACCATGATCCCCGCCCGCGCCAAAGTGAACGGCCTCTACGTCAACAACGCCATGGCCAAAACCGAAGCCCAGCTCAACGGCTTCGACGAAGCGATCATGCTCAACTCCGATGGCCACATCTCCGAGGGCTCCGGCGAGAACATCGTCATGATCCGTAACGGCAAGCTGATCTCCCCACCCGAGACCGACAACATCCTCGAAGGCCTCACCCTCGACACCGCATTCGACGTCGCCCGCAACGAACTCGGCCTCGAGGTCGAGCGCCGCAGCATCGACCGCTCGGAACTCTACATCGCCGACGAAATCTTCATGACCGGCACCGCCGCCCACGTCACCCCCGTCACCGAGGTCGACCGCGTCCCCATCGGCGACGGCGGCACCGGCCCTATCTCGGCCAAGATCCAGAAGACCTATTTCGACATGATCACCGGCAAACTCCCCCAGTACAGCGACTGGATCAGCCCCGTCTACGAAGCCTCCACCGTGGCCGGCGACTAGCGGGTTTCGGCAACATCCCAGTTCTGCACGTCACCCATGCCGGTCCCAACGCTCACCGGCGAAGCCTCCTCGCGGGCGCTCGGGGGCTAGCGCCCAGCACCCGCTGCGCTAGCCTGAATCTGCAACCAGTCGCCAGACACACCACATCCGGCGACCCTCTCCCCGAGGGCCAACGATGAACTACCAGCCGCCCCGCGCGCTCGGCCTCCTCGTCGGAGCAACCTTCACCCTCTGGGCGCTCTCGATCGCCGCTCTCCTGATCAACTTCGCCAGCGCGTCTGACTTCGAATTCAGTGCCGTCCTCGCCATCACCGGCGCTGTTGCTGCCGCCGCACTCGCTTCCCTCTTCGGCTACTGGACCTACGCCCTCGCCACCATGAACTACGCGCTGGACCGCAACGGCCTCGTCATCCAATGGGGCGTCACCCGCCAGGTCGTCCCCCTCGGCGATATCGAACGCCTCGTCCCCGGCACCTCCGTCGGCATCCCCTCCGTCAAAGGCGTCTCCTGGCTCGGCTACCACATCGGCCGCGCCACCATCGAGCGCATCGGCGACGTGCTCTTCTACACCACGCACCAGAACGCGGAACAAGTCCTCTACGTCATGACCTCGGAACGCAACTACGCCATCTCCGTCGAAGACCCCGCCGGCTTCGCCCGCCAGGTCCAGATCCGCCAGGACCTTGGCCCCACCGCCCGCGTCACCCACCACGCCCAGCGACTCGGCAGCGCCGCTCAGGCCTTCTGGTACGACCCGATTGGCCGCATCCTCGTCGCCGCCGCCCTCTTCGCCACCTTCCTCATGTGGTCGCTCGTCTCGCTCCGCTACCCAGACCTCCCTGCCGCTCTCGAACTCCACTTCCCCGCCGCCGAAAATACCGGCCTCGTCGATGTCCGAACCAAAGACTCCATCCTCCAACTCCCCCAGATCGCAACCTTGATCCTCGCGATCAACCTCGTCGTCGGCTTCTTCCTCCACGCGTGGGAACGCGTCGCTGGCTACGTCCTCTTCCTCGCCGCCGCCGCCATCCAGCTCGCCTTCGCCGCCGCCATCGCCATCGCCCTCCGCGGCGTCTAGCCGCTTCTCCCGAGAAGCCGCGAGATGGCGCCGACCACGGACCGACCAATACTCAAAGCATCTGCGACTGGGTACTACACCTTGCGCTCGTCGCAATGGTTCCCCCACCGAGGCCTCGGTCGGATCACGCTGACTGACGCCGGCATCCGTTGGATCCAACGCTGGCCACGATTCTGGTCGAAGTGGCATCCCTTCATCAGATGGGCTCCACCTTGCCTCGTCATTCCCATCGAAGAGATCCGATCCGTTGGGTTTGCGGGCAACTGGGGGGCACACATCGAGATCAGAACCGACGATGGGGCGTATCTGTTCCTGATAGGTCGAGCGTTACTACCGTGGTCTTGGAGGCGAGAGGGCAGAGGTTGGCTCGCGGCTATCGAGAGGCTGATGGCGGCGCGTGACCGAGCCAATTCCAAGAACAACAACCCGCCCGACACCCCATAACGCCCGTGGGTCGGCGTACCATCCCCTCGCTCAACGAAGGGGAAGCACCATGCCACAACATCTCGAAGGCAAAACAGCAATCGTCACCGGCTCCGGACGAGGCATCGGACGGGGCATCGCCCTCGCCATGGCCGCCCAGGGCGCGTCAGTCGTCGTCAACGACTTCGGTGGCTCCGTCGAAGGCGAAGGCCGCGATACCTCAGTCGCACAAGAGGTCGTCGACGAAATCACCAACGCCGGTGGCACCGCCATCGTCAACGGCGCCGATGTCTCAGATCACCGAGAAGCTGAGGACCTCGTCCGCCAGGCGCTCAACGAATTCGGCGCGCTCGACATCCTCGTCAACGTCGCCGGCATCCTCCGCGAACGCATGATCTTCAACATGACCGAGCAAGAGTGGGACGACGTGATCCGCGTCCACCTCAAGGGCACCTACAACACCACCCACTTCGCCTCCATCCACTGGCGACAGCGACGCGAGTACGGCCGCCTCATCAACTTCAGCTCCACTGCCGGCATCAACGGCTCCGCTGGCCAGCCCAACTACGCTGCGGCCAAGGCCGGCCTCATCGGCTTCACCAAGTCCTGCGCCAACGCACTCGGCCGCTACAACGTCACCGCCAACGCCATCGCACCAGGCGCCGCCACACGCATGACCGACCGAGGTCTCCGCAACGCCGCGGACATGCGCGTCGGCATCGCCGAGAGCGAAGACGTCGACGGCAGCGAGCGCGACCCCGGCAACGTCGCCCCGATCGTCGTCTACCTCGCCTCCGAGGCTGGCGCCAACATCTCCGGACGCACCATCGGCGCCTCCGGATTCCAGGTCCAGCTCTACAGCGACATGCACGTCGAACGCCAGATCTTCTCCGATGGCCCCTGGGACATCGACAAGCTCTTCGAACGCGCGCCCAACACCATCTTCGCGGGCCTCGAAGCCCCCAGC
>JABIST010000186.1 GCA_018700215.1 Dehalococcoidia bacterium
CCACCGAGGTGGGCGAAACGCATGTCCTCCGCGTGACCGACGTAGAGGGTGGTGGCCTCTGGGGTTTCATCTTCCTGGGCGGGCCAGAAGGCGCGGATTGCCGCGAACTGGACGCCAAGGATCTCGTATTCGCCGGGGCCATCGACGACGAAGGGGTCGCCCTTCACACCTTTGACGTGGTCATGGTGCGGGTGGTGGCGGCTGATGGTGACGATTTCACCGGCGGGTCGACTCATATCGATGCCACCGGACTTGTCGGTGGGGTCCATCACGACCGCTGCCTGTCGTGTGCGCACGCGCGTAGCGGCATGGCCGAGCCAGGTGATGTCCACGTTCGCTCCGAATCAGAGGGGAGAATTGACGTCGATCGTAGCGAGGCTGAGGGTCTTGGGCCAGCGGTTGACGGAAGTTGTGAGCGGCTAGATCTGCTCTTCGGGAATCGGGAGGGCTCCGCCAGTGTCCTCGGGAGGCTCGAACGGACGCATTGCCTTCGGGTGGGCGAGCACGAGTGCGGCGTTGTGGGCCCAGCCGGTGGCGTTCACGATGCCGACGAGGACGTTGTCATCGCGGACGCCGGAGGGGTTGGCATCCAGATCGACCTCGGGGTCCTCTTCGAGCAGGTTGAGGGTGGGCGGAATCTTGTTGCGGTGCATCGCCTCAAGCAGGACGGCGAGGGTGAGGGGGCCGGAGGCGCCGAGCAGGTGGCCGGTGTGGCCTTTCAGTGCAGGGGTGTACATGTGGTGGCGGGTGGCAGCGCCGAAGACTCGCTTCACGCCGACTGCCTCGATGCGGTCGCCCTCGATACTGCCGGCGGCGTGGAGGGCGAGCACATCGATTTCGGAGCGGATGCGGCCGCTGGTGACGAGGGCGAGCTGGATGGCCTGGCCGATTTGCTGCTCATCCATTGAGGGCGTGCCGCCGGAGCCGGGTGAGAAGGTCATGCCTTCGCCCTCGATCTCGGCGAGAATTTTGACGCCACGTGCCTCGGCGACCTCGAGGGCCTCGAGGGTGACGATGGCGGCGCCTTCACCGAGCACGAAGCCGTCACGGGCGGTGTCGAGCGGGCGGGAGGAGCCGGCGGGGTCGTCGTTGTTGGTTGAGAGTCCGCCGGTGCCCTGGAAGGCGGCGAGGGTGAGCGGGGTGATGGGCGCTTCCGCGCCACCTGCGACGGCGACGAGGGCGTCGCCACGTCGGATCATGGCGGCGGCTTCGATGATGGCGTTGAGGCCGCCGGGGGAGCGGTTTTCGATCTGGAGGACGGGGCCAGTGACGCCGAGAAATGAGGCGACGCGGTCGGCTGGGGCGTGTGGGCGTGCATCGGCGGCAAGGAGTTCGGCGGCGGCATCGATGTCGCCTGCGGCGAGGAGACGGGCGCCTTCGAGCGTCAGGTGCTCGGAGGGGCGCTCGGAGGCGAGGGCAACGGCGACCTGGCCGCGGTTCTGGGGTGAGAAGGTGAGGCCGGCACCCTGGACGGCGCTGAGTGCGGCGCTGACGGCGAAACGGGAGCGCAGATCGAGCTGGTCCCAGTACTGCTGATCGAAACGCTCGTCGCGCTGGTCAGCGTCGGGAACCTCGGCAGCGATGCGAGTCTGGAAGCCGGAGGCGTCGAAGCGGGTGATCGGGCCGATGCCAGAGCGACCGTCCTGGATGGCTTGCCAGAGGTCGCCGGTGGTGCGGCCGAGCGAGCAGACGACACCGACGCCGGTGATGACGACACGGCGACGCGGCGCATCGGAATCTTCGGGGGCGACCACTGTGGGTTAGCCGCCTGCGACGAGCAGGGCGTCGGTGTTCGTCGCGGGTTGGGCGATGCGAATGTTGCCCCACTCGGCGACTATGGCGCCCCAGGAGAGGCCGCCGCCGATGGCGGTCATGAGGACGTGGTCGCCTGGCTTGAGGCGGCCTTCGATGTTGGCCTCGTGGAGCGCGATCGGGATGGTGGCGGTGGAGGTGTTGCCATAGCGATCGACGTTCATGAAGACGCGCTCCATGTCCAGCCCGAGGTTACGTGCGACTGCTCGGATGATGCGCTCGTTGGCCTGGTGGGGTACGCAGAGGGCGATGTCATCGATGCCGAGGCCGGCGTCTTCGAGGGCGGTGCGGCAGGCGGAGCTCATGTCTTCGACGGCGGCGCGGAAGACGGCGCGGCCGTCCATGACGATGCTGGCTTCGCGGGCGAGCGGGTTGTCTTCGGGGCCAGCGGGGCCGCCAGCGTAGAGCGCCTGGGCCTGACTACCGTCTGAGCGCAGGACCATGGATTCGATAGCTCCGGGCTCACCGGGTGTGGCCTGTTCGAGCAGCGTTGCGCCGGCGCCGTCGCCGAA
>JABIST010000014.1 GCA_018700215.1 Dehalococcoidia bacterium
CCCACCTAGCGACCACGGACCGCGAAGCGCAACCAAGCCCCGAAGGGGCCCGCGAAGCGTCACCCAGCCCCCGAAGGGGGTATGCTGCCTCCGAGGAGCCGCACCTAGGGCGGCATCCACGCGACCCGAAATCGAGGCCTCGATGAAAATCTCCGAATCCGTCCGCGCCGCAATGGTCCCGGACGACAACCCCATGCACCCCGATTACACCTCCATCTACCTCGTCGGACCCGAAGGCAACCAATCCCTCACCATCGACTCCGGTGAAGAAATCGACCGCTACCGCTGGTTCCTCCGCGGCTACCTCGCCTCCGTCGAACAAGAAGAAATCGGCATCGCCGCCATCACCCACCACCACTCAGACCACTCCGGCAACCTCAAATGGGCCAAGCAATACCTCAACGCCGAAGTCGCCATCCCCAAAGGCGGCCGCAAACTCCTCAAAGGCCGCATCCCCCGCGAAGTCCAACAGCTCGAAGACGGCCAAATCCTCAACCTCGGCTCAGGCGTCAACGTCCAGGTCCTCGCCACCCCCGGCCACAGCGTCGATTCCCTCTGCTACTACCTCGAAGACGAAGGCGTCCTCTTCACCGGCGACACCCTCCTCGGCTCATCCACCACCACCGTCTGGGACCTCGGCGAATACCGAAACTCCCTCCAACGCCTCCTTGAACTCCCCAACCTCAAAGTCATCTGCCCCGGCCACGGCAAAATCGTCCACGACCCCCGCGAACGACTCCAGGGCTACGTCGACCACCGCAACATGCGCGAAAAACAAATCATCGAAGCCCTCCAAGAAGGTGGCGCCGTCACCTCCTGGGACCTCATGCTCAAGCTCTACCCCGATATCGACTCCCGCCTCCACCGCGCCGCGGACGGCAACGTCCGCTCCCACCTCACCCAACTCTCCGAAGAAGGCCGCCTCACCACCTACGAAGGCAAACGCCGACGCCCCGCCAGCGCCGCCAAAATCCAGCGCGACATCGAACACGTCCACCAACGCGACCTCATCATCAAACAAGCCAAACGCCTCGAAGCCACCCAACGACGCAAAGCCATCCAGGCCCAGGAAAACCCACCCGACGCCGAGTGGATCGAACAACCCCGCTACGAATTGTCGTAGCGCCCTACCGCAACACCTCCCGCAATCAGGCGCGAAGCGTTCAAGCGCCCCGAAGGGGCCAACCCCGCTACGAACTCAGCTAGCGGGCCCGTCCTCGGACTCGCCTGACAAGCAAAAACCCGGGCAGGACTGAGTCCTGCCCGGGTCGCTATTGCCTACCGTCGAGGTCAGACGAACTACGCCGCCTGCCCCTCCTCCTCGTCCACAACGCTCAATCGAGCCGCGCCGCCTTCCAGCTGGAACGTCGATAGCTGCTCCTGCAGTCGCTCGGACACACGTCCCAGCTCCAGCGTCGAAGCCGTCACCTCTTCCACCTGAGCGGACATCTCCTCCGAAGAAGCCGAAACTTGCTCCGTCGCCGCACTGTTCTCCTCGGCCACCGAAGCAATGCCACCAACAGACTCTGCCGTCGTCGTCGCAATCTCCTTCACCTGGCCAATTACCTCAACCATCGAACTGCTCGCGTGCTGCAACTGGCTCGCGCCCGTCGTAATCTCCTCAATCCGGTTACCAACCGTGCTCACCGCGGCAAGAATCTCCTGCAGCGCCTCGCTCGCCTCAGCCGCGGACTGCGTCCCAGTCTCCATCTCGCGGACGCCCTCCTCCATCACCTTCACCGATGAGTCAACGCCTTCCTGCACGCCGCCAATCAGCTCGGCAATCTCCTTCGTCGCACCGGCCACTCGCTCCGCAAGCTGCCGAACCTCGTCAGCAACCACGGCGAAGCCGCGACCCTGCTCACCCGCTCTCGCAGCCTCAATCGCCGCGTTCAGCGCCAGCAAGTTCGTCTGCGCGGCAATATCTTCAATCACCGCCACAATCTTCCCAATCTCCTGGGAACGCTCGCCCAGCACCGTAATCTCCTGCGATGCCGAGTCAATCGTGTTCTTGATTCGCTCGATGCCCTCCACCGTCTGCTGAACCATCTCCGCACCGCGCTCGGCGCGCTCCGAAGCACCCTTCGATTCCTCCCTCGCCTCCGTCGACCCTTCAGACACGCGGTCCGCGGCTGCTGCCACCTCATCGCGCGCCTGACGGTCCAGCTCATCCGCTGAAGTGTTCAGCTCCTCAACCGCGTGGTTCACATCCTGCACTCGGCGAGCCTGCTCGGACGAACCCTCGGCCACCTGGCCAATTGTCGTCGCCACCTCCTGCGTCGCCGTCGAAGCCTGCTCCGCGATCTCCGCAAGCTGGTCCTTCGCCACGCTCAACGCCGTCGCCGCGGACTGCGTCTCGCCCAGCACCTGGCGCAGATTCGTCACCATCGCCAGGAACGCATTCGCCAGCGCATCCTGCCCGGAACGCGTCGTCACATCCACCGTCAGATCACCATCGGCAATCCGATCGGCGTGGCCAACCATCTCCTGCAGGTAACCCTGCATC
Source organism: Dehalococcoidia bacterium (assembly GCA_018700215.1). Taxonomy (GTDB): domain Bacteria; phylum Chloroflexota; class Dehalococcoidia; order UBA2979; family UBA2979; genus JABIST01. The sequence continues at coordinate 2,507 of JABIST010000014.1, forward strand.
CCCACGAACGCATTACCCAGCGTGTCGTTGGACGACTTCGGCGTCACATTGATGTTCAAATCCCCGACCGCAATCTGATCGGCCGCACCGGCCGCGTTGCGCAGATACTCGATCATCTCGACGAACGAAACGGCCATATCGCCAATCTCGTCGTTCGTGCTCACGGACACTTCCTGCTGCAAATCGCCAACCGCAATGCCTTCCGCCGCGGCCGCAACCTGCTTCACGCCACCCACGATGCCGCGAGTGATCCAGAACGCCAGCCCCGCCGCCACCGCAACGGCCACCGCGGAAACCACAATCACAATCAGCGTCGAACTGTTCTTCGTCGAAACAGCGCTCTCCAGCGACGCATCGCCAAAGGCCTCCACCACCGGCTCAATCCCATCCAGCGTCGCCAGCACGGTCTCATACGCCGCCACGGAATTGGCCGTCTGATGGGCGCTCGCCACCTCAAGCTGCGCCGCATACATACCCACGGCCGCATTGCTCTCGGTCAGCAGCGCCAAGTTGCCACTCGTAATGTGCTCAATCGCCGTCGAAAATGCCGTGCTGTCCACCGCGGCCGTCAGCACAATTTCTACTTCTTCGTGGAACGGCTCCCACAGCGCTCGCACCGTCTCAAGCTGCGCCAGCACATCGCCCTGCGGCGTCGGGATCCCGCGCTCCGCGTTCCCATTCACCAGATCGTCCAGCGTCGCGTCAAACTCGGACGCCGTCGCCTCCAGACTCGCCAGTGCGGCAGTACCACCCGCCGCCACCTGCAGCGCCTCTTTCGTCATCTTCTGTGACAACATCCGCTGACGGCCCGCGATGTTGATCGTCGCGCCACTCGAACCACTCGACTCGATCAGATCGAATGTCGTGTTCACCGAACTCGAGAACTCCTCGAATGCGGCCTCCAGCCCCGGCAGTTGCGCCCGGGCCTCATCAATGCCGATCTCGTCCATCACCGCCAGCGCACCCTTGAACGCGCCCTCGGTCTCCTCGAACGCCGCTCGCTGCGTCGCCGTGTCAGACGTCAGCAGCGCCTCACCCTCAATGATCTCCGCGTCGGCCAACGCGATGATCATGGACATCACCGAGTCGTCCATCCTCCCCGCGCGCTGCACCGAATCGGTGCCACTCGCCACCGAACCCAGGCTGAAGTACGCAATCCCGCTCACCACCAGCAGGAACGCCAGCGCAACCCCAAATCCGCCGTAGAGCTTGCTCTGAATCGTTAATCGCATCCGAGACCTCGAAATCTTGTGCTTCAAAGCAGCGGCACTGGACAGCCACCACCCAATCCGACACTGCGCGTCGGCTACGCCCAGTCTCGTGCGCCGCAATCCCCACTCTCATGCGGGAACACCCCCGGGCAATTCGACCCCGGCCCCCCCGTCCCATCAGCAAATCGAACACCCCACCACCCGCTGAAACCCACCACACAGCCACCCGTCAGTCTGCTGAGCGATAGTGCACCTTCCGTGAACATCAACAGCCTCCATCGCCCCCGCCAGCTCCCAGATCCCGCAGCACATCGTCAGAGAAAATCAGGACCCAGATCGCCCTCACCCTGTCACCCACCTCACCCACGCTCCCCACCAGCCCCGCAACGCCACCATCACCGCAACCCCACCACCCCCATCTCCCCGCAAACCGTCGACCAGCCCTGCCACCTCGATGTCATCGCCACCCACGACCGCCCAGCCCTCATCGGCTCCGTCGCGCACCACATCGTCCGGAACACCCTCTCCGCCGCCGCCCTCGTCATCCACCCCGAAGCCTGACCCGAACCAACTCAGCGAGCACCGTTCGACCAAACCCCTCGAGCGTCGGAAGAGATGCCAAAGGCACCCGCGTCTGCCATCATCAAAACACCCCCACCCTCGGACCCTGGAACAACTCCATGCCCAAACGCCGCCGACAATCATCGACGACCACATCCTCTCGCCCGACAAACACTCCACCACCCACCGCACACAGACTCGAAGCCTCCACAACAGCGACCTCCACGTTCGCCGTCGCTCGAACACTCCTCCTCAGAAATGCTGCCGCTGTCGCCGTCGGCCTCGCCGTCGCCTACCTCTTCTGGACCAGCCGCCCCCTGTGGGACCCTGAGATGCGCCTCTGGAAGTCCGTCGGCGATGCCAGCCTCATCCTCCTCTACGCCACCCTCATCCCCGGCCCCCTCGCCAGACTCGCCCCCCGCACCGCCCGCCTCATCCCCTGGCGACGTGAACTCGGCATCTGGTTCGGCGTCTTCGCCCTCGTCCACACCTTCCTCATCCTGGACGGCTGGGCTCGCTGGAGCCTCCAGCGCCTCCTCGGCTACGAATTCATCCCGGAACTAGACCGCTACGCCAGACTCGAACCCGGCTTCGGCCTCGCCAACCTCATCGGCATCGCCGCCGTCCTCATCACCATCGCCCTCCTCGCCACCTCCACGGATTGGGCGCTCCACCGCCTCGGCGCCAGCGCCTGGAAATTCCTCCACAACAGCGTCTACATCATCTTCTGGCTCATCCTCCTCCACACCGCCTACTTCCTCTTCATCCACTACTCCCCCCACTTCCACAGACTCCCACCACCCCCGGACTGGTTCCGCTACCCCTTCCTCATCCTCACCCTCGGCCTCATCGCCCTCCAGACCACCGCCTTCATCAACACCATCCGCCTCCGCAAACTCCGCGCTCCTGCCTAGCCTTCCACCCGCGGAACAGTCACATCGTGGCGCGCTGCACCAAACCGCGGGCCACCCCGACCCCCACCACCCTCTGCTACCTTCCCCCTCCCACCTCCACCACCACCTCGAGGAGCCACCCACATGCC
>JABIST010000153.1 GCA_018700215.1 Dehalococcoidia bacterium
GCATGAGGTTGCCGATGAGTCCGGCGACGGCGATGAGCGGCACGCCTCGGATGCTGCCGGGGAGCTGGAAGGGGCGCGAGGCGTGTGGGCGGCTGCGTCTGAGTGCGATGACGGAGACGTTGACGAGGGCGAAGAGGCCGAAGACGGAGAAGTTGGTGACCTGTGCGACGAAGCTGATATCGCCGGTGGCGGCGAGCATGATCGAGAGCAGGGTGATTACGAGGGTGGCGACCCAGGGGGTTCCTCGGCTGGCGGAGACGCGGGCGAGGGCGACGGGGAGGAGGCGGCGGGCGGCCATGCCGTATGAGAGGCGCGCGCCGGTGGCGATGAGGAGGAGGACGGTGTTGAAGGTGGCGAAGAGGGCGATTACGGAGACGGCATCGGCGAGGCGGTCGCTGGAGACGGCGGCGACGACATCGGCGAGCGGGGCGTTGCTTTCCGCGAGGAGTTGCCAGGGGAGGGCGGATACGGCGACGACGGCCACGAGGACGTAGAGGGTGGTGGTGACGATGACGGAGATGACGATGGCGCGGGGGATGTTGCGGGTGGGGTTCACGGTCTCCTCGGACAGCGTGGCGATTTCCTCGAAGCCCTGGTAGGCGAAGTAGACGAGGGAGGCGGCGCCGAGGACGCCGAACCAGCCTGGTTCGATATCGAACAGTGGGACGCCGCCGAGTTCGGGGATGCCGACGGCGATGACGATGATGAGGCCGCTGGCTTCGAGGACGGTGAAGATCACGGCGACGGTGATCATTTCGCGGACACCGATGTAGGTGATGATGCCGCAGGCGATCAGGACGGCGATGGCGACCGGACCGGTGCCGCCGGCGAGGAGGTCATCGAAATAGCTGCCGAAGCCGATGGCGACGGCGGCGGCGCCGACGATGCTGACGGCGAGATCCAGCCAGCCGGTGATGAAGCCGAAGCGGACTCCGAGCGCTTCGCGTGCGTAGGAGGCGCTGGCGCCTGCATCCGGGAACATGGCGGCGAGTTCGGCGAAGGCGAGGCCGGTGGGCGCGGCGACGACGGCGGCGATGACGAATGCGAGCCAGACCGCGTTGCCCGCCTGGCCGGCGGCTTCTCCGACGAGTACGTAGATGCCAGCGCCCAGGATGATGCCGACGCCGGACATGCTGACGGCGAAGAGGCCGAGACGGCGCCGGAGCGCAGGTTCGTGGCCGTAGGTGGCGTCTGGGATTGGTGCGGCGTCCGACACGTGGGGTGACTCCGGGTTAGACGATCACCGGGGGGTCTGGAGGCGGCTGCGGCGGGATGCCCGGTGGCGTGGGCGTGGGCACCTGGGGTGCGTAGAGGCGCGCCTCCGGTGCTGGCCCCGCACCCTGGGGATCGGCACGAAGTTCGGCGGCGAACTCGGTGAGGCGGTCTCGCACTTTTCGGAAGACGGTGCCTTCGGGGTAGATGCCCTCGTCGTCGCGCTCGCCGGCGGGGATGCCGGTGAGCACCTCGATGCCTTCTTCGATGGTGTCGGCGGCCCAGATGTGGAAGAGGCCGTCCGCGATGTCCTTTGCGACCTCCGGGCGGAGGACGACGCTGGAGATGTTGGTGCGGGGGATCATGACGCCCTGGGTGCCGTCCAGTCCGCGCTCTTTGCAGATGGCGTGGAAGCCTTCGATCTTGTGGATGGCGCCGCCGATGGGTTGGATGCGGCCGTGCTGGTCGACGGAGCCGGTGACGGCGATGCCCTGACGGACGGGGACATCTGCGAGTGCGGAGAGCAGGACGTAGAGCTCAGTGGAGGAGGCGGAGTCGCCATCGATGTCGCCGTAGAGCTGCTCGAAGGTGAGGCTGGCGTGGAGGGTGCTGGCGACGTGCTGTCCGAAGCGGCCGGTGAGGAAGCCGCGGAGGATGAGGAAGCCTTTGTTGTGGATGCGTCCGGCCATATCGCTTTCGCGCTCGACCATGACGATCTGGCCGCGGCCGGGTGAGACGACGCAGGTGACGCGGGACGGGCGGCCGAAGGAGATATCGCCGAGATCGTATACGGAGAGGGCGTTGATCTGGCCGACGACGGCGTCATCGGTTTCGACGCGGATGGTGCCTTCCTGGATCATTTCCTGGATGCGGTCGCGGACGAGTGCTGAGCGGTAGACGGCTTCATCGAGGGCGCGGTCGACGTGTTTGGCGGTGACGGCATCGGCGCCCTCGAGGC
>JABIST010000424.1 GCA_018700215.1 Dehalococcoidia bacterium
CGAAGGCGTCTGCACCTTCACCGTCTGCTGCTTCCCATCAATCGGGTTCACAGAGACGTAGTTCGCCTCAAACTCATCGGAAAACGCCAGTGTTCGCCACAGCCACAGTGACGACTCGTTGTCGTAGTGATTCTCGCGCAACTCCAGCTCGCCATCGTCTGAATCGCCATCCACCGTGGAGCTGTAACCCAGGCCCGTGGCGTCACCGTCCACGTCGTAGGTCCACTCGTAGACCTCGTGTTGCTTCGTCCCGTCGTTCATCACCCGCACCACCTCGCGCAGACCGCCGAATGGCCGCAGCGTGATCGCATCCACGGCAACCGTGACGTGATCCGTCGAGGGCTCTGCGTCGCCCAACAACGCAGATTCGTACTGCTGCTCCAGCACCCATCGAGTGCCTTCCAGACGGACCGTCAGCACGCCGGTCCCCAGCGGGTCCCCCAGCACGTTCACCAGCTCATACGTCAGCCGCTCACCGTCGACGAACGTCACCGCGTCCACCACCTCCGAGGTCGCCGCGGTCGGCGTCGTCGCCTCGCAGCCAGCCAGCGCCAGCACGGCGATGCTGCCCAGGATCAGAATGCCCAGCCGTGTCCCTGCCAGCCCGCTACGCATTGGCGAGTGACTCCGCCGCACTCGCGGATTGCACGATCGCCTCTTCGATGCCTGCCGCATTCACGTCCAGGTGCGTCACCATCCGTAGCGACCCCGGTACCGGCGCGCTCGCCAGCACCCCACGCTCCGCCAGCGCCGCCGTGAACGCGATTCCGTCGATGCCGTCGAATCGAACGAACACCATGTTCGTGTCCACCGTGTCCGGATCCACCACCAGCCCCGGAATCGATGCCAACCCCTCCGCCAATCGTTTCGCATTCGCCTGGTCTTCGGACAGCCGCTCCACGTGATGCTCCAGCGCGTACAGTGCCGCCGCCGCCAGGATGCCGGACTGCCGCATCCCGCCTCCCAACTGTCGTCGAGTCGGCCGCGCCCGCTCAATGAAGTCGCTCGAGCCTGTCAGCACCGAACCCACCGGCGCCCCCAGACCCTTCGAAAAGCAGAACGACACCGTGTCCGCATCCGCCAGCAGCGTCTTTGCGTCCGTCTCCAGCGCCGCCGCCGCATTGAAGATCCGCGCGCCGTCCACATGCAGCGAAGCCCCCGCCGCGTGCGCTGCCTCCGCAATCTGCCGCATCTCGCTCACCGGAATCGCTGCGCCGCCGCGGCGGTTCTGCGTGTTCTCCAGGCACACCACCGTCGTCCGTGGCGAACCACCACGAATCGCGGCCGTCACCTCGGCCGTCTCAATGTGCCCTCGTTCATCGTTCGGTACGGACCGCAGACTGACCCCGCCCAGCGCCGGCGCGCCCACGCCCTCGTGGTGCAGGATGTGTGACTCGGAGCCCACAATCGCCTCGTCACCGCGACCGCAGTGCGTCAGCAGTGCCAGCAGATTCGCCATCGTCCCGCTCGGGACGAATAGCGCGGATTCCTTGCCCACCGCTGCCGCTGCGGCCTCCTCCAGCGCCTTCACCGTCGGGTCGTCGCCAATCACGTCATCGCCAACAACGGCAGTCGCCATCGCCTCTCGCATCGCCGGGCCCGGGCGCGTCACGGTATCCGATCGTAGATCAATAACAGCGGTCACAGGCGGCTCCAACAGGCGGATCGAGGTGGTCGACGGAGCGTATCAGACACCCCCATCAACGGCTGTCAGCCGGGTGATCGCAAGACACTTCGGATGTGGTCGGGGGCAGGCCGCTCAGCTACTCGTCGGGGTCGCGCTCCCAGAGCGTCTCGTACCCCTCGCCACCACGAATCGCTGCCAGCAGGTCGGAGCGCTCCAGCTTCGCCGCGTCATCGAACGCCGCCCCCACCTCTTCGACAGCAGGCAAGCCGCCGAGTTCGAAGAAGCGCTCTTCAATCCGCTTCCACAGTCCCACGGTCTTCAGCAGCTCCACGCTCTTCGGCCACTGGAAGACGGTGATCTGCTCCGGCAGCTCCATCCCCGGTCGTGCCTGCCGAAGGTAGCGATATCGCTCCTCAGCCGAGGTCACCGGCGGCACCACCTTGATGAACGGCGCGCCGTTGTCATCCTGCCGCGTATCTACCAGCAATCGCTGGTCGATCTGCCCGAACCGGATCACGAACACATCAGTGCTGTCGATCACCTGTCGGATCGCGTCGAGGTCGAGTCCGAAATCAGCATCCATTTACTAATCTTAGCGCAGTCGCGGGTCGCTCGTGGAGACCCGCCCTCATCGGCTCGCTAACGAATCTGATACGTGCGCTCAAGGAAGGGAATGTGGATCAGCCCGGCCATCTGCATCCCGAACACGATCAAGATCACCCCACCAATCCGCGTCAGCGTGTCTAGCTGCTGCTGCACCGAATTCCCGATCAGCCCAACCGATGCTCCCAGGAACGCAAACACCAACGTGAACCCGAGCACGAACGCCACCGAGTGCGCGATCACCCGCCGCCGAGTCTCCGCAGTCTGGTCGCTGCCCACCACTGCCTCGCCCGCAATGTTCACCAGGTAAGCCGGTACCAGTGGCAGGACGCACGGTGACAGGAATGAAACCATGCCCCCGAAGAAAGCCACCAGCGGTCCCAAGCCCCCACTCACACCCCCGGTCAGCTCTTCCTCCACGGAGGCTGTCTGATCGAACACGAATCCGAAGTTCTGGAAATACGTGTTGAGCCGTGCAAACTCACCCAGCAGCATCAGCGTCCCAATCCCAATGAACACCACACCGCTGCCGATCATCAGCTTCTGCATGTGCGGTTGCAGCGATCGCAACCGAGGCGAAATCCAGCCAAAGAACGCCGCGAACGCGATGAACCAGACGCCCAGTCCCAATCCGTAGAACAGCAGCAGCAGCGCACCCTGCCCTGCGGTCCCAGAGGTCGCCGCCAACGTCAGCACCACCCCCAGGATCGGCCCAATGCACGGCGACCACGCCACCGAGAACGCCGCACCAATAGTGAACGAGCGCGGATAGCCGTTACGCAGCGCCCCAAAACGGCGGCGCGATGGACCTCCCGATGAGCCCGGGACGATCGGTGATGCAGTACTGGCCACGGGGCCTCCTCAGCGACTGGTGGTGGAAGCACCCGGGCCACGCCCGAATTCGCTGCTCCTATTGTCGATCCACTCGAGACCACCCCGCGTGAGTGCCGTCACGCATGGAGCAAAGCTACTCTTCGATGCCCAGCAATCTCAGCCGAGCCGCGTCATACCGTTCCTTCGTGCGCGCCTCTCGCCCCAGCAATCCCTTGATCTGGTCCGGCGGGATTCGCTCACCATCCAGCAAGAGCGCATGCACTCCATCAAGCTGCTGGTGCCATGCATCCAGGGCGTCGCGGTACTCCTGCTTGGCGTCCTCGTCTGGCATGCCCACAGCTTACCAGCGCCGCTCGCATCCCCCGTCGCCGGCCCGTCGCTCGGTCGAGCGCCACAGGACAGTCGCCCGAGCGCCGCCCGAAAGGTTGCGAAACCATCAAAAAAAATTTTGCAAAACTTGTGGAGCAATAAGGGGAAACCCGTGGATAACTGATAAAGTGTCACCTCGCAGCCCATGGACGGGCGAGTTCCTGGCAGGGAATGTCGGCGGGGAGGAACTCTCAATGACTACGAGTCCAATGATCGAGCGTCTCGAATTTCCGAGCATCGCTCCCACGTTGCCGGTCGAGCAGATGGCGCCGCCATTCGCCTCCACCATCAACCGACTGCCAGGCATGGAGCGCGCCGCGCTCCCCCAGGCTGTCGGTGGGTTCGGCGAAGCTGAATGGGAGAAGGTCGCAGCCGGCGTCCTCGCCGGATTCGGCGGCGGCATCGTCGCGGCATTTGCACTCTCCATGCTCGTCCTCTAGGCGGCTCTCTCAGCGCACGCTCACAAGCGATCATTCGCCCGAACAATTAAGGGTTAACCCCAACAGCGTTTTCCCCCGGTTCGGCGTTCACTAGATGTGAACAACGAAGACGAGCGGAACGCGAGACGAGCGATGCGCCCCTGGTTCCCAGACGATTGGGCTGATCCGTCTGAACGGCTGCCGCACTACGTGGCGGGTCGCGCGTTCCGCGCGCATCTGACCAACGCGGTTCCCCACGGCATTCGTCCGCATCGACGCCATCGCCAGACCGCACGCTTCGCCAAAGCTCCTCGGCCCATGCAGCCGGGAAGTCCGTTCCGTCGCCGCGATACCGGCTTGATGTTCCCTCATCGGCAAGTAACCCATCCAGTGCTCCCCCACGGGCAGGAATCAGTGGTGGAAAACCACGCATCCATCGAAGCACCGGCGAACCCAGCCACCCCCGATGAACGACGCTACCGAGACGCGGACGGCCTCATCACCATGTGCATCGGCTGCCATCGCATGCAGCAACCAGACACCGATAACTGGGATGTCATCCCTCAGTGGGAGGCCTCGCCGCCAGACCAGGTCACGGGAGGGCTCTGCATCCCCTGTTTCCAGGAGCAGTACGCACGCTACCGCCCGCGGTCAGACGACGCCGTCGCCTAACGCAGCCGCCTAACGCAGCCGCCTAACGCAGCCGCCTAACGCAGCCGATCGAGCCGCCGCCACCTCGTACCCATCGGTCGATCAAACTCAGATCCCACCATCGCCCCACCGCACTGCCACTGACA
>JABIST010000107.1 GCA_018700215.1 Dehalococcoidia bacterium
CCTCGGACGGGATTACGCGTCCCGCGGACCTTGCGGGGATGACCTAGGGCGGCTTCGGCGGCGCGCTGGAGCAGCAGCTGATCAGCACGCTCGTCGAGTGCGATGGTGGCGACCCCTCGACGGTGAACTTCGTCGAGGTCGGCAATATCGACTACGTGCCGGGGATGGAGCAGGACCGCTTCGACTTCGTGTGGGTGTTCGAAGGTTGGGACGTGCTGCGTGCGCGCGACCTCGGAGACGTCGAGATCTCGACGCTGCGGTTCATCGACTACACGGACTGCATCCCGGATTGGTACACGCCGGTGATCGCGACCAGCGACGCGCTGATCGAGAGCGACCCGGACCTCGTGAGTGCGTTCCTCGAGGCGACAGCGCGCGGCTACGACTACGCGATGGAGCACCCGGACGAGGCGGCTGCGTTGCTGCTGCAGGCGGTGCCGGAGCTGGACCAGGGGCTGGTTGAGGCGAGTGCCGCCTACCTGGGACCGCGTTACGCGGACGAGGGGCAGCCGTGGGGCGTGCAGGAGGCGGCGATCTGGGAGCGGTTCGAGGCGTTCCTACGCGAGGCTGGGCTGACCGACGCTGAACTCGATACCAGTGGGGCGTTCACCAACGAGTTCTTGCCGTAGTCGTAAGGTCCGGAGCGCGGGGCTGCGGGCGGGGAGCGTCAGATGGGCGAAGCGGCGATTCGGTTGGAGTCACTGGGGTACACGTACCCAAGTGAGCCGCCGCTTGAGACGCTGGTTGACGTTTCGATGGAGATCGAGCGTGGCTCGTTCGTGAGCCTGCTGGGGCCGAGCGGGTGCGGGAAGAGCACGCTGCTGCAGGTGCTGGCGGGCTTGCTGGCACCGACCAGCGGCACAGCCGAGATCGAAGGCGAGAGCACGGTGGAGCGCCCGGGGCTGGCGGCCTTCATGCCGCAGCGTGATCTGCTGCTGCCGTGGCGACGGGCCGAGGCGAACGCGACGCTGGGCGCGGAGATCGCCGGCATCCCTCGCGAGGAGGCTCGGCGACAGGCGAGCGAGCTGTACGAGCGCTTTGGTCTCGAGGGGTTCGAGCATTCGTGGCCCTCGGAGTTGTCGGGAGGGATGCGGCAGCGGCTGGCGCTGCTGCGGACGTTTCTGATGCCACGAGACACGCTGCTGCTCGACGAACCGTTCGGGGCATTGGACGCGCTGACACGTCGGGAGATGCAGCAGTGGCTGCAGGACGTGTGGGCGCGGGACGGCCGGACGGTGCTGCTGGTGACTCACGACGTGGACGAGGCGCTGCTGCTCTCGGATGCGGTCTACGTGATGTCGCCGCGGCCGGGGCGGATCGTGGAGCGGATTGAGGTGGGGTTGGAGCGACCTCGAAAGTCGGCGGACACGACGTCGGCGGGGTTCACGGCGCTGAAGGCGCGTGTATTCGCGGCGCTGGAGGCGGTGTAGCTGGCCGGCGCTCGGACGTTCCGAGGCGCCGGCTGCTCAAGGTCTGCTAGCGGCTGACACGCTTTCTTTGGTGATGCGCCTCGCTAGCGGCTGACGCCGGCGATCCAGGTGAGGCCGGTGATCTCTGGGCGGGCGCCGGCGACGCCCTTGAGGTCTTCACCGAGCTGCTTCATGTGGTCGGTTGAGCCGTGGGCCTTCTGGGCCTCTTCGCTGTCGTACTGCTCGTAGAAGTAGAAGACGGTGGGGTCCTCGTTCGAGGTGTGCAGTTCGTACTTCGGCACGCCGGGCTCGTCGGAGCTGACGGCGGCGACCATCTTTTCGAGAGCGGCGCGCATTTCGGCTTCTTTGCCCTCGCGGGACTGGAGCTTGGCGATGGCGGTGATCATGTGAGACTCCTGGGTCGATTGGCTGGCTGAGGTTTCGGAGACCGGATTCTAGCAAGCGAACGCGATGCAGGGAGCGCCCTCAGGCGAGCCGCTCGCCCGCTCGGATTGGCACGTCGAGCCAGTTGTCGCGAGGTGCGAGTGGACACGACACAGCCGGGTTGTGGGCGCACGAGGGGTGGTAGGCGTAGTTGAAGTCGAGCGGGAGTTGCCCGACGACGGGGCCACCGAGGTCGGCGCCCTTTGCACTGTCCAGCAGGTAGCGACCGCCGCCGTAGGTCTCTGCGCCCGAGGTCGTATCGCGGAAGGGGAGGAAGAGGCCGCCGCTGTATTCGTCGAGCCAGTAGAGCGGCAGCGAGTGCTCGGTGCCGTGGCGGGTGAAGTGGGCGAGCGCGAACAGGCGGGCGGTGGTTGTGCCCTCGGCGCTGTGACTGATTTCGAGTGGGTCGCCGTCGGTGGGTTCGAGTGCTGCTGTCACGCGCCAGGTCGGGTCATAGTCGAAGTAGGGGAGGCGCTCGAAGGTGGCGCGCTGCTCCTCGGGGATCGCGCTCTGTGGGTGGGTGGCGAAGAGGGCATCGCGCTGCTCGCGCCAGTCGAGCCAGGTTGCTTCACCCGGGGTCGCAGCGCGGACCGAGGCGTAGAGGTCTGCGACCTTGCGTCGGTAGTCCAAGAGATCGAGGGTGTCGTGGAGGCTGAGCGGCTCGGTCACGGCGTGTGCTCCTCGGGCGGTTGCGTGAGGGACATCTTCGCTGGTGACGGGGACGAGCGATATGCTCACGCCGCTATCCGAGATTGGCGGGGGGGGCCTCGATGGTTGATGTGGTGGTGGTGGGAGCCGGGAACGCGGCGCTGTGCGCGGCACTGGCGGCGCGCGAGCACGGAGCCGAGGTGCTGGTGCTCGAAAAAGCTGACCGCAGTGATCGCGGTGGCAACACCTTCTTCACGGGCGGCGGGTTCCGTTTTCCGTACACGGGCATCGATGACATCAAGGTGCTGATGCCGGATCTGTCCGAGCAGGAGTTGGAGCGGATCGACGTTGGTTCGTATCCCGCGCCGGCGATGCGGTCGGACCTGAAGCGCGTGACCGAGGGCGCTGCGGACCCGGCGATGGTTGATCACCTGGTGAACAACGCCTACGACACCGTGCGCTGGATGCGCGAGGTGCACGGGCAGCACTGGGTGTTGATGTATGGGCGGCAGGCGTACGAGGTGGACGGCAAGCTGCGCTTCTGGGGCGGCATGATTACCGAGGCGGTCGGCGGCGGCGAGGGGCTATCGGACGGCCTGTTTCAGGCGGTGGAACGTGCGGGCATTGAGGTGCGCTACGGGATGCGGGGGACGGGGCTGCTGACGGACGAGCAGACGGGCGCGGTGACCGGGGTGCAGGTGCGGACGGAGACCTCGATCGAGCGGATCGAGGCGGGCGCGGTGGTGCTGGGCGCGGGCGGCTTCGAGTCGAACATCGAGATGCGGACGCGGTACCTGGGTGCGGGCTGGGAGTTCGCGAAGGTGCGCGGAACACGACATAACATGGGGGACATGATCAAGGCGGCGATCGACGTTGGTGCGCAGTCATACGGGCACTGGTCCGGTGCGCACGCGGTGGCGTGGGACCTGAACGCGCCGCCAACGGGGAACCGGCGAATCGGCGATCTGTATCAGAAGCACTCGTACCCCCTGGGGCTGATCGTGAACATCGATGGCGAGCGGTTCGTCGACGAAGGGGCGGACCTGCGGAACTACACGTATGCGAAGTACGGGCGCGAGATCTTGAAGCAGCCGCTGGGTGCCGCGTTCCAGCTGTTTGACCAGCAGACGGTGGCGATGTTGCGCGACGAGTACCGGATCCGCGAGATCACGAAGGGCGAGTCGGACACGATCGAGGGGTTGGCGGAGGAGCTGGGGATCGATGCTGCGGGGCTGGTGGAGACGGTGGCGGCGTACAACGCGGCATGCCAGCCGGGCGACTTCAACCCGGCGGTGTTGGACGGGCTGCACACCGAGGGGATTGAGCCGCCGAAGTCGAATTGGGCGCTGCCGCTGAACCAGCCGCCGTACTTTGGTGTGGCGGTGACGACGGGGCTGACGTTCACCTTCGGTGGTTTGCGAATTGATGCGAAGACGGCGCAGGTGTTGGATACGGACGACCGCCCGATGGCCGGTCTGTACGCGACGGGCGAGCTCGTCGGTGGGCTCTTCTATCACAACTACGCTGGTGGGACGGGGCTGATGTCCGGCGCGGTGTTCGGCAGGACCGCGGGCAATGCGGCGGCTCAGACGGCGCTGGCGTGATGGATTCGATGGCAATCGGGGGGTCCGAGTTGACCAGTCGATTGTCTGATCCCTACGCTCCCGGTGCGGAAGCAGGGACGCATGGCTGACCGGGTTCGCTTTGGGTTGAATCGCTGGAACTTTAGTTCGGCGCCGTCGTTCGCGCTGGACGTGAAAGCGGGCGAGGAGGCGGGCTGGGATCTGGCGCTGATTCCATCGTCGCCGCTGCTGCTGGCTGACCCGTACATCATGCTGACGTTCGCCGCACGAGGGACTAATCAGATCGGGCTTGGCCCGTTCGTGGAAACGCCGGTGTTGCGGCACCCAGCGGTGCTGGCCTCTTCGATTGCGACGCTGGATGAGCTGGCCCCGGAACGAGCGCTGCTGACCCTGGGGTCTGGCGACACCGCGGTACGGCTGCTGGGCAAGGAGCCGGCGACGGTTGCCGAGCTGGAGGCAGCGACGAACTTGACGCGCCAACTACTGGCTGGTGATGAGATGAACTCCGGGACGCGCGAGGCGGCACGGATGGAGCACGCGCGACCGGTGCCGGTCTGGGTTGCGGCGGGCGGGCTGAAGACGCTGCGGATGGCCGGCCGCGCGGCCGATGTGGTGGACTTCCTGACGGAGGAGGCGATTGACGCCTTCATGGTCTACGGGTCGGCGAGTGAGATTCGTGACCAGCTCCGTGCGGTGCTGGAGCTTGACCTGGGCGTGAGCACGATTGTGGTGCATCGATTGCCGGGCGGCGGATCGCCACCGAGCGGCGCGACCTGGAAAGACGAGTTCGCCCGCGAGGTGATTGAGCAGCTTGAGCCGATCACCGTCGACTAGCCTGCAAGCAGCGCCCGATACGCCTGGAAATTCGCATTGTCGAAGCAGACGAACGTGACCTGCTGGATGCTGGCGTGCTCTTCGAGGGCGCTTCGGACAGCAGCGAGCGCTACCGGTGCGGCGAGGTGGCCTGGGTAGCCGTAGACGCCGGTGCTGATTGAGGGGAAGGCGATCGTCTTCGCGCCGACCTGGGCAGCCAGCGCCAGCGAGTTGCGGTAGCAGCTGGCGAGGGTGGCCGGTTCGTCGTGGTCGCCGCCGTCCCAGATGGGACCGACGGTGTGGATCACCCAGCGCGCCGGGAGGCGGTAGCCGCTGGTGACGCGTGCCTCGCCCGCGGGACAGCCACCGAGGGTGCGGCACTGCTCCCGTAGCTCCGGGCCGGCGGCGCGGTGGATTGCGCCATCGACCCCACCACCGCCGAGCAGGGAGCTGTTGGCAGCGTTCACGATCGCGTCGACCTCGAGGGTGGTGATGTCGCCTCGAACGAGGGTGATGCGGGCGTGGTCAGGCATCGGCGTCGTCGGTGGGTGTCGCGGGCTCGAGGGCAGCGTCGGGTTCGTCGCTGCTCGCTGAGCCGGGTCGGAGGTCGCGTGGGGAGAGGCCGAGCGACCACATGGCGAGCAGGCCGGTGATGCCGATCCAGGTGACGAGCAGGATGCGCGAGCCGATGGCGTAGCTGGAGGCATCGAGCCGGGTGTAGCCGAAGAGCACGAGCATCTCGGTGACGACGACCTCGTAGGGGCCGATGTTCCAGGGGGTGAGCGGGAGTGCGCCGGCCATGTTGGCGGCGATCATGACGAGCAGCGCTTCGGAGAAGGCGAGTTCGATACCGAAGGCACGGCCCATCAACCACCAGACCTCGACTTCAAGCATCCAGGCAACGAGCGAGATGACGACGGCGAGGGAGGCGCTGCGCCAGGTGCTGAGGGTGCGCATGCCCTCGATCGCGTCGGTGAGCCAGCTCTGGATTCCGGGCCGGGCCGGGACGGGGACGAGCACGCGCCAGCGGGAACTCTGGAGCGACCAGCCATCGCGCCGGCGGGAGGCTTGGATAGAGACGATGGCGACGATGGTGACGACGAGCGCGAGCGCACCGACCGCGGGGCGGAGCGAGGGCGGCAGATCGAAGATCAGCAAACTGGCAAAGGCGAGCACGACGAAGGCGACGCCATCGAGCAGCGACTCGACGAGGAACACGCTGCTGGCGAGTTCGGCGCGGGGGATACCGTAGCGTCGATTCGGCAGCTCGACGCGCAGCAGGTCGCCGGCGCGAAGCGGGATCACGGCGTTTGCGAGGTTTGAGACGAGGAATAGTTCGAGGAGCCTGCGGAACGGGATTTCGGGACGGTGACGGAGGAAGAAGCGCCATCGATAGGCGTGGACGACCTTTGAGGCGGTGAAGGTCAGCGTTGCCGCTACTGCCCAGCGCCACTGGAGGTCCGGTAGATTGCCCAGTGCGCCACGGACGTCCACCCGCCAGAGGAAGATCGCGAGGACGATCAGGCCGATGGCGATGTTGGCGATCGGCAGTGCCAGCGTCAGCCGCCAGCGACCCCCGAAGCGCCCACTCATGCGCGCCGCGCCGGTGAGTCGATCAGACGGCGAATGGTCCAGAGGGCCCGGACGCGGTAATTGATCTGCTCGGTTGTCATCGGCGACAAGATACCGGAGCGCGGGTGTGTAACAGAGTGGTGAGCGGGCGGCGTGATGACTGAATCGACGATCGGACAGAGCGAAGCGCCGCTGACGCGACGTGCGTTGTCGCTGCTGCTGCCCTCGGCGCTGAACCTGGGGATGGCGCAGATCCTGGCACCGGCGCTGAATGCGATGCTGGCGCGCACCTCGGATCCGGAGGCGGCGATCGGCGGGTTCGCGGTGGCGTTGGGGATCAGCGGGCTGGTGGCGTTGCCGCAGTTGCGGATTCAGCATCTGACGCTGGTGTTCTTCGAGGGCCCCGGTTCGTTAGCACGGCTGCGCCGTTTCGTCGTGGGGTTCGCGCTGCTGGTGACGTTGCTGGCGGCGCTGGTGGGGCTGACGCCGCTGTCAGGCGTGGTGTTGGAGCGGCTGTTCGCGACAGACGGTGCGTTGCGGGATGAGGCGGCGCTCTCGCTGATGGTGCTGGTGCCGTTCCCGGCGCTGATGATCGCAAGGATGCACCTCTACGGGGTCGCGCTGCGGGCGGAGCGACCGCTGATCGTCTGGGCGGGCACCGCCGGGGGCGCCTCGGCGGTGCTGCTGGGCGCTGCGGCGCTGCTGGCGGCGGGCGTTGATGGCGCGCCGGTGGCGGCGATCGCGGTGACGGTGGGCGCGACGATCGAGGTGGTGGCACTGCTGCTGGCGACCGGGCCGATCCGGCAGGCGCCGGGTGGCGTGGGCGCGGAGACGCCGACGCAGCGGGCGCTGATGCGCTTCTTCACGCCGCTGCTGTTCGCGGCGTTCCTGCCGGCGGTGAGCACGCCGCTGATCACGGCGACGGTGTCCCGCTCGCCGGAGTCGAGTGTGTCGCTGGCGGCGTTCCCGCTGGCGATGAGCATCTTCACCTTCGTGACGCTGGTGGCGGGCGGGGTGCAGCCGACGGTGCTGTCACTGTTCGGTCGTGGCGACGACGCGGGGAAGATCGGGCGGTTCGCCGTCATCGTGGGGTTCGTCGGGATGATCGGTGGGGTGCTGGTGGCGTGGGTGCCGCCGCTGACGGCGCTGGTGGTGGAGGATCTGCTGGGGGCCTCGGGACGGCTGGCGGAGCTGACCACGGTGGGGCTGCGGCTGTTGTCGTTCCTGCCGCCGCTGATGACGGTGGAGCAGCTCTACGCGGCGGCGCTGCTGCAGACGAAGCGGACGCGGGCACTGGTCTGGGTGAACGTCTGGCGGCTGGTTGGCCTGATCGCCTTCGTCGTGCTGGTGCCGCTCTCGACGAACTGGAGCGGGGCGGCGATCGGGGCGGGGGCGGTGTCGTTCACGCTGACGATCGAGGCGGTGTTCGCCTGGGTCTACGGGCGTCCGGCGTTCGCGGAGTTGCGCGAACGCTCGAGGTCGACGGCTGGCGAGCGTTGGTAGCATCCTCGGAATTATTGAATCGAGGCAGATGATGCGATCGGCTCGAGCTCTGTTCGCGGGTGTGGTGGCAATCGGCGTGGCGGCGGTTGCGCTGCTGTTGCGACGGCAGCGGGTGTTGGCGGCGCCGGATGCGCCCTCGTTCGAGTCGCGCTTCAGCGTGCGTGCGTCGTTGGAGGCGGTGGCGCGGTTCCACTCGGACCCGAGCGCGTTGCGACGGCTGACGCCCGCGCCGATGCAGGTGCACCGACTGGACCCGATGGCGGAGGGCTCGGTCAGCGAGTTCACGATGTGGATGGGGCCGGTGCCGATTCGCTGGCAGGCGGTACACAGCGCCCTGGATGGGCTGGTTGGCTTCACCGACACGCAGGAGCGCGGCCCGATGGCACGCTGGATTCACCGGCACGAGTTCAGCTCGCTGGGTCCGGTGCTGACCGAGGTGCACGACCGCATCTGGTACCGCCACCCACCTCGATGGCGCGGCGTGCTGACGCGGATGGTGTTTTCCACGCTGCCGCTGCGGGTGCTGTTCCGCTACCGCGCGTGGGCGACGCGGCGGGCGTTGGAAAATCCTCGGACCACTCGCGTCGCCTTCGAGTGATCTTCACGCGTTAGAGGATCACTCCGGCCGCTCGCCGTCACGCTTGAGGATGCGCTAGCGGACGACTCCCGCCGCGCGCCGTCATGCTTGAGGATGCGCTAGCGGACGACGCCCGCCGCGCGCAGGGCGGTTAGCTCATCCTCGGAGTAGCCGGCGGCGGTGAGGACGGTGTCGGTGTCGCGGCCGAGTGGGGGGGCGGCGCCCTGTGCCTGTGGCGGGGACTCGCTCATCTTCCAGGGTGGGGCGGCCATCCGCTGCGGGCCGGAGAGGTCGTGGTCCAGGGTGGTCATGTAGTCGTTGGCCGCGACCTGCGGGTGGTCGGCGAGCTGCTGGACCCACTGCACCTCGCTGACCGGCACGCCGCTCTGCTCGAAGGCCTGCTCCCAGTACGCCGAGGTGTTGCCACGGATCATCTCCTCGACCTGGTCGGTGATCGCCTGGTCGATCTTGCGCTGCTCGGGGTCGACGGCGCTGTAGCCGGGCTCGTCGCGGTTGTGCTCGATGTTGAGCGCCTGGCGGACTTTCGCGCGGAGGCCGGCGGAGAGGGCGCCGATGGCGATGGCGCCGTCCTTCGTCGCGTAGGCGCGGTAGTAGATCTGCGGAATGCGCTCGTGGGTCTGGATGAAGGTGGCGTAGTCCACGCCATCGGCTTCGCGGTTGGCGAGGTCGGCGAGGAGTTGGCCGCGCTCGGCGGCGTCGGCAGCCGGGAGTTCCATCGACTGGCCCTGGATGTGGAGCGCGTTGATCAGCAGCGAGGTCTCGATGATTTGGCCCTTGCCAGTCTGGGCGCGGTAGAAGAGCGCGGAGCTGACGGCGAGGGCGATGGAGTAGCCGGTGGTGTAGTCGGCGTAGGCGCCGCCGACCTTCGGGTTACCTCGGTCATCGAGCTTGCCGAGGCCGGACATCAGGCCTGAGGCGGCCTGGACGACGATGTCGTAGCCGGGGCGGTTCGCCCAGGGGCCCTCGCGGCCGAAGGCGGTGTTGTCCGCGTAGATCAGGTCTGGCTTGATCGCGCGCAGCGTCTCGTAGTCCATGCCCAGCTTGGCGGGCACGTCCGGGCGGTAGTTGATGACCACCACATCGATGTCCGGGAGCAGCTTGTAGATGACGTCGCGCGCGTCCGGGTGGCCGAGGTCGATCGCGAGCGACTGCTTGCCGCGGTTGAGGCCCTGGTAGGTTTTGGACTCGAGCGGGATGAACTGGGCATTGAGGCGCCACGGCTCGCCATGCGGCGGTTCGATCTTAATTACGTCTGCACCGAGATCGGCGAGGAGCTGGCAGGAGAGCGGTCCCGCGATAATCTGTGTGAACTCGAGTACTCGAACGCCATCGAGCGGGCCGGATGCCATGGGTGATCTCCCTCTGGTAGACGGATTACGGGTGGGCGGATACTACGCAGCAGGGCGCTCACTGTCAGCCAGCTACAGAATCACAAGCTGACTCCAATGGGGCGTGTCCCGCTTGCTCGCGGAGGGGTGGGCGTCCATACTCGGTTTTCGCGCGCGAATCAGGCATGGGGTCTATGGCTAAGAAATCAAAGCTGGCACGGAACGACCAACGGCGGGTGCTGATCGAGCGCCAGGCCGAGCGACGCATTGAGTTGCGCGCTGTTATCAACGACCCGAACGCGACGCTCGATGAGAAGCAGGTCGCGTACGGTCGGTTCAACAAGATGCCTCGCGACGGTAGTCCGACGCGTTTCGTGAGCCGCTGCGGTGTGACCGGTCGTCCTCGCTCGTTCATGCGCAAGTTCGGCGTATCGCGGATCGTCTTCCGTGAGCTGGCAAACCAGGGCCTCTTGCCCGGTGTGAAGAAGTCGAGCTGGTAGCTCCAAGCTGCTGGCTTGCAGGCTGATTGCCCGCCGCAAGGCGGGCTTTTTTGTGTCCGTTGTGAGCGACTGTTGGATACGCAGGATTGCTTGTTGCAATTTTTCGCAAAAGCCGCATACTCGCCTCCATCGGCGGTCAGTCAGCTAGCAGTGATTCCGGAGCGTTCGTGTACCGAGTCCTCGTGCTGGTTCTCGCCGCAGTTGGCATCGTGGGCGTCGCCTGCGGTGGCGGCGACGAGAGTGCCGAGGATCAGCGCCTGCATGTGGTGACGACGGTCTCACCGATCACCAGCATCGCCGACGCGATCGGCGGGGAGCGGATCAAGCTCGATGGCGTCGTTCCCGAGGGCGTGAACTCGCACACCTACGAGCCGGCGCCGTCCGTGGCGCGGACGGTCAGCAGCGCGGACCTGATCATCGTGAATGGTCTGGAGCTTGAAGCGCCGTTGCTGCGGCTGGCCGAGGCGAACAAGCCGGATGATGTGATCATCCTGCTGCTAGGCGATCAGACCGTGGCGCCCGAGCAGTGGATCTTCGATTTCTCGTTCCCGGCGACCGAGGGCAGACCGAACCCGCACCTCTGGACGGACCCGATCTTGGGGCTGCGTTACGCGGAGCTGATCGAGGCGGAGTTGGCGCGACTCGACCCTGACAACGCCAGCTTCTACGCGACGAACCTCGCGGCGTTCCGCACGCGGATCGAGGCGCTGGACGCGGCGATCATCGAGGCGGTGGCGACGGTGCCGGAGGGGCAGCGGAAGCTGGTGACCTACCACGACTCGTGGCCGTACTTCTCGCTGCGCTACGGCTTCGAGGTGCTCGGCGCGGTGCAGCCCTCGGACTTCTCGGACCCGTCGCCGCGTGAGTTGGCGTCACTGATCGACCAGGTGAAGGCGGCTGGCGTGCCTGCGGTGTTCGGCTCTGAAGTGTTTCCGAGCGACGTGCTGGAGACGATCGCGGAGGAGACTGGCGCGACCTTCGTCGCTGATCTGCGCGACGACGATTTGCCGGGTGAATCGGGCGACCCGGAACACAGCTACCTGGGCATGATGGTGGCGAACATGGAGTCGATGATCACCGCGCTCGGTGGCAGCGCCGAGGCGTTCGCGGGGCTCGACCTCGGTCCCGCGCTCGGTCAGGGGGCGCGCTGATGCTGCACCCGATGCCACACCTGCCCGGCGACGATGGCGTGCTGGTGGAGTTCGAGGGTGTCGCCGCGGGGTACCAGCGCGGGCCGGTGATCCACGATGTGAGCTTCCAGATCGGCGCCGGGGACTTCGTCGGGCTGCTGGGCCCATCGGGCGCCGGTAAGTCGACGATCCTGCGGACGATCCTCGGCGACACGAACGTGTACGAGGGCAGGGTGCGGGTGGCCGGGCAGCCGGCATCGGCAGGCGCGGCACGGATTGCGTACGTGCCGCAGCTTGAGACGGTCGATTGGAATTTCCCGGTCACGGCCGAAGAGGTGGTGCTGATGGGCGGTGGCGCGCGGCGCTGGCTGCCGTGGCCATCGCACGAAGAGCGCGAGCGCGCACACGAGTTGATGGACCGGCTGGGCATTGGGGAATTTCGGAAGCGGCACATCCGCGAACTCTCCGGCGGCCAGCAGCAGCGTGTCTTCCTGGCGCGCGCGCTGGCGCACGAACCGTCGCTGCTACTACTGGATGAGCCGACGAGCGGCGTGGACATCCGCACGCGCGACGAGGTGCTGCATCTGCTTGATGATCTGAACCACCAGGGGATCACGATCGTGCTGACGACGCACGAGCTGAACGCGGTGGCGGCGCATCTCCCGTGGGTGATCAGCGTGAACGAGACGGTGATCGCCGAGGGCTCACCGCGCGACGTGTTTACGCCGGAGATTCTGCGCGCGACCTATGGCGCGGAGATGCCTGTGCTGGAGTACGAGGGGATGACGCTGGTTGCCGAGCGACCGCACCAGCTTGGACGTGCTCGCCACAATGGCACAGAGGATGGCGCCGGCCACGAGCACGCGGCGGGGCGCGTCGGGGCGACGGCGACCGATGGCACCCCGAATGAAGCTGGGGGCGATGGTGCTTGAGCCGTTTGAGTACCAGTTCTTCGTGCGCGGCCTGATCGCCGCGACGCTGGTTGGCGGGCTCTGCGGGCTGCTGGGCGTCTACATCGTGCTGCGGCAGATGAGCTACATCGGTCACGGGCTGTCGCATGCGATCTTCGGCGGCGCTGTGGTCAGCTACGTGATGTCGATCAACTTCTACGTCGGCGCCAGC
>JABIST010000044.1 GCA_018700215.1 Dehalococcoidia bacterium
CGGAGCCCGGAGCGAAGCGGCTCGCCGACCAAGAGGGCGTGGAAATCCGCGAGTACAACATCATCTATGACATCGTGAAGGACGTGGAGCAGGCCGTCACCGGCATGCTGAAGCCGATTTACGAGGAGCGCGAAGACGGCAAGATCGAGGTGCGGCAGATCTTCCGCCTCGGTCGCCGGAACGCAATCGCGGGTTCGTACGTCCGTGAGGGCACGATCCTGCGCTCGAACACGGCGCGCGTGATGCGCAAGGGCGAGCTGATCTTCGAGGGCGGAATCTCCAGCCTCAAGCGCTTCGATGACGACGTGCGCGAGGTAGCCACTGGCCTTGAGTGCGGCCTCCAAATCACGGGGTTCACCGACTTCGAAGAGGGCGACGAAGTGGTCGCCTTCCACATGGAGCGCACCCGCTAACGCACACCAGGTAGGTCCAGATGAGCAGGCGCACCGAACAGGTAGGCGACCTGGTGCAATCGGTACTCGCCGACGTGATTCGTCGGCGGGTGAAGCACCCGGCGCTGATGAGCGTGATGATTTCAATCACTCGTGTGGAAGTGTCTGCCGACTTCGCGCGCGCGAAAGTCCACGTGAGCGTGCTGGCCGAAGACCGGGAGCGCGCCGAGGCGATGGAGGCGCTGGACCGCAGCGAGTCATTCCTCTATCGCGAGCTGAAGCACGAAGTGCACCTGCGCCGTGTGCCGCGCCTTGAGTTCATCGAAGACCGTTCGATGGAAGAGGCGGGCCGGCTGACGGCGCTGATGCGCGAGGTGGCTGAGTCCGAGGGTCGGGAACTGTAGCGAATGGTCCTGCGCGGATTCTTGAACATCGATAAGCCGGCTGGCATCACCTCGTTTGACGTGGTGAGACAGGTGCGACGCGCGGCGCAGATTCGCAAGGTGGGGCACGCGGGGACACTGGACCCGGCGGCGACGGGCGTGCTGCCAGTGGCGATCGGCGACGCGACGAAGCTGATCGACGAGCTGGTGGATGCGAGGAAGCGGTACCGCGGCATCGTGCGTTTCGGCGTGGCGACGGACACGTACGATGCAGACGGCACGGCGACGAGCGAAACGGACGCCTCGGGCGTGACGCGCGAGGCGATCGAGGCTGAGCTGACGGCGTTCCAGGGTGAGATTCAGCAGACACCACCGGCCTACAGCGCGGTGAAGCGCGATGGGGAGCCGGCCTACAAGGCAGCTCGCCGCGGAGAACCGCTGGAGCTGGACCCGCGACCGGTAACGATTTACGAGCTGACCCTGGGTGAGTTCGACACGAGCGATCCGACGCGGCCCTCGATCGAGATCGACCTCCGCTGCAGCCGCGGGTTCTATGTGCGCTCGCTGGCACACGACCTTGGTGCGGCGCTGGGCGTGGGCGCGCACCTCGAACGGCTGTATCGGACGGCGGTCGGCGAGTTCAAGCTGGAGGACGCGGTGCCGCTGGACCGGGTCTGCGAGCTGTTTCAGGCAGGCGAGACGGACAACCTGTTGCACGCGATGGACTCGGTACTGACGCGGTGGCCAGCGGTGATCGTGGGTCAGCGGGACCTCGGCGAGCTGCGACAGGGGCGCGACATCATCGCGATGCCGGGGCGGAACTACGTCGCGCCGCCACGTGTCGAGGGTAAGCCGTCGCGGGCGCGCTGCTACGGGCCAGGTGGGGATCTGGTGGCGCTGCTTGAGCAGGGGCTGGTGGTCGGCGCGTGGCACCCGTACCGGGTGATTCCGGCGGGTTAGCTGACTTCGTTCGAGCCCAAGGCCAATTCCAGGAACGCATCGACTCGTGGGTCGGCATCGACGCCGGTGCGCCGCAGCGCGAGCAGGGTGCGCTGGGCGATCGGTTCGTCGCTGAAGCGGCGGAGTGGCTGCGGGCCTGCCTCGGCGACGCCTTCGGGCAGGGTGCTCCAGCCGAGTCCGAGGGCCACGAGCTGACGCAGCACATCGGGACTGTCGCTTTCGAGGGTGACGCGGGGGCGGATGGCGCGGCGGGCGAGGCCTTCGTCGATCAGGGCGCGGGTTTGGCGGCCGGTGGGGTAGAGCACCCAGTCGCCGGCTTCGGGGTCTGTGGCATCGGGGGGGCCGTAGAGGTAGAGCGGCTCTTCGCGGAGCTCGGTCGAGTCGAAGTCATCGGCGAGGAAGGCCTCGGCGACGGGGCCGACGACGAAGGCGAGATCGAGGTCTGAGCGGCGGAGTTGGTCGAGGAGGATGGCGGTGCGGTCGACGGTGAGTTGGAGTTCGACATCTGGGTGCTGGTCGCGGAATTGGCGGACGGCGGCGGGGAGGACGTAGAGGGAGGCGGCATCGATCATGCCGACGCGGAGGGAGCCGGCGCGGCCATCTCGGTAGGCGGCGAGCCAGCGTTCGAGGGACTCGGAGTGGCCGAGGACTTCTTCGGCGAAGGCGGCGGTGCGCCGGCCGGCCTCGGTGAAATCGAGTCGGCGGGAGCGGCGTTCGAAGAGGGGGACATCGAGGCGGCGCTCGATTTCGGCGAGGGCCTGGGAGAGGGCGGGTTGGCTGACACCGAGGGTTTGTGCGGCGGCAGTGACGGTGGCGGTTCGATTGAGTTCGCGGAGATAGGCGAGCTGCTGCAGCGAGATGTTGAGGATTGATAAGGTGCGCGGCGATGTCATGGCTTTAGTATAACTACTGCTTATTAGACTATGGGTTTCCATTCAGTGTATGAATGTTTGTGCAAGCGCGCACGATCAGTGCTGCGCGGCGATGAGGGGAATTCAAGGTCATGGGCAAGCAGATTAATGTGGCGATCATTGGCGTGGGGAACTGCGCTTCGTCGCTGGTGCAGGGTGTGGAGTTTTACAAGGAAGCGGGCGCCGAGGACAAGATTCCGGGGCTGATGCACCCGGTGCTGGGCGACTATCACATCAGCGACATCAACTTCACGGCGGCGTTTGATGTGGACGCGGACAAGGTGGGGAAGGATCTGTCCGAGGCGATCTTTAGCGGGCAGAACAACACGTTCACGTTCAGCGATGTGCCTGCCACCGGGGTGAAGGTGCAGCGGGGGATGACGCACGACGGGCTGGGCAAGTACCTGTCCGAGGTGATTACGAAGGCAGACGGCCCGACGGTGGACATTGCGTCCGTCCTGAAGGAGACGAAGACCGATGTGGTGATCAACTACCTGCCGGTGGGTTCCGAGATGGCGACGAAGTGGTACGTGGAGCAGGTGCTGCAGGCGGGCTGCGCGTTCATTAACTGCATCCCGGTGTTCATTGCTCGCCAAGAGGACTGGGGGGAGCGGTTCCGCAAGGCGGGGCTGCCGATCATCGGCGACGACATTAAGTCGCAGGTGGGGGCGACGATTCTGCACCGGCTGCTGGTGCGGCTGTTCCAGGACCGTGGCGTGCAGATCGACAAGACGTACCAGCTGAACTTTGGTGGGAACACGGATTTCCTGAACATGTTGGAGCGCGAGCGGCTGGAATCGAAGAAGATTTCAAAGACGAACGCGGTGACGAGCCAGATTGAGTACGACTTGCCGGACGCGGCGATTCACGTTGGGCCTTCGGACCACGTGCCGTGGCTGCTTGACCGGAAGTGGTGTCACATCCGGATTGAGGGGACGACGTTCGGGAATGTCCCGCTGATGCTGGAGACGAAGCTGGAGGTTTGGGACAGCCCGAACTCGGCAGGCGTGGTGATTGATGCGGTGCGGCTGGCGAAGATTGGGCTGGACCGGGGTCTGGGCGGACCGCTGCTAGAGGCGTCGGCGTATTTCATGAAGAGTCCGCCGGTACAGATCCGGGACGAGGATGCTCGGCTGGGCGTTGAGGCGTTCATTGCTGGCGAGTCGATTGCGCCGATCAAGAACGTGTCGAAGGGTAAGGCCAAGGCGAAGAAGTAGCCGCCTTCGGCGGTTGGTTGCGCTTCGCGGCTGATTGCGGGGCGTCGGTGGAGACGCACGCATCGGGAGTTTGAGTTGCGAAGGGGGTGTTCCGTCGAGAGGCGGGGCGCCCCCTTTTTTGTGCACTCGCTCAGATTTCGTCGT
The DNA here is from genome assembly GCA_018700215.1 of Dehalococcoidia bacterium. Classification (GTDB taxonomy): domain Bacteria; phylum Chloroflexota; class Dehalococcoidia; order UBA2979; family UBA2979; genus JABIST01. The sequence continues at coordinate 4,008 of JABIST010000044.1, forward strand.
GGGGTGGGAGCGGGGAGGCGGGGAGTGCTTTGGGTGGGATACCATCCGCGCATCGTGCTGGGCGAGTGTGCCTGGCGAGGGATTTGGCGCGCTTCTTGATGAGGCATGCAGGGGGTCACGTGGCTGGTCAGAAACATCTTGAAGGCAAGGTTGCAATTGTCACCGGCGGGGCTGGTGGGATGGGGAGTTGGATCTCTCGCGTGTTCGCGGAGCAGGGCGCGCAGGTGGTGGTGGCCGACACGGGCGCGGATGTGGAGGGCCGCGCGGGGGTGGACCCGAGCCGGCCGAACGCGGTTGTGGAGGAGATTCGGAACGCGGGCGGGGACGCCACGGCGTTCATCGGCGACATCGCTGATGTGGATGTGGCGGAAGACCTGATTCGCACGACGCTGGATACGTACGGGGGACTGGACATCCTGGTCTGCGCGCACGGGATTCTGCGCGAGCGGATGGTGTTCAACATGACGGAGGAGGAGTGGGACGCCGTGGTGCGTGTCCACATGAAGGGGTGTTGGGCGCCGACGAAGTTCGCTTCGATCTACTGGCGTACAGAGCGCGAGCGTGGTGGTCGGATCATCTATTTCACATCGCTGGCTGGCATCCGAGGTGGCGCGGGGCAGCCGAACTACTCGGCGGCTCAGGCTGGGAAGGTGGGGTTAATGCTGGCGGTGGCGAAGGAGTTGGGGCGCTACGGCGTGACGGCTAACTGCATTTCGCCACAGGCTTCGACGCGGATGACCGACCGCGGACGAGGGGTGATGGAGGGCTCGGCTGACAGCGGCATTCAGACCTCGGAGCAGGCGACCGGCACGCAGGATGATCCGCGGAATGTGACGCCGGCGATCGTTTACCTGGCATCGGATGAGGGCGCGGAGATCACTGGTCGGGTGGTGGGCGCGACGGGGAATCGGATCACGATGTGGCGCGAGCCGCAGTGGACGAAGTCGCTCTATTACGAGAAGCCGCTCTGGGACATTGACACGCTGTTCGAGTTGATGCCGGAGACGTTGGCGGCGAACGGGTTCCCGCTGCCACACCCGGAACTGCCGTAGCGACCGCACCGCAGCGAGACGATGAGAAGGAATTTCTGATGGCTGAAACGAAACACCTTGAGGGCAAAGTCGCGATCGTGACGGGCGGAGCCGGTGGGATGGGCTCATGGGTATCGAAGACCTACGCGGCACAGGGTGCGCGCGTGGTGGTTGCCGACACCGGCGCCGACGTTGAGGGACGGATGGGCGTGGACCCGACGCGGGTCAATGCGGTGGTGGACGAGATCACCAGCGCGGGGGGCGAGGCGATCCCGTTCATTGGCGACATTGCTGACATGGACGTGGCGCAGGCGCTGATTGGGACGACGCTGGACACGTACAACGAGTTGGACATCCTGGTCTGTGCGCAGGGCATCCTGCGCGAGCGGATGGTGTTCAACATGACGGAGGACGACTGGGACGGCGTGGTGCGCGCTCATCTGAAGGGCTGCTTCGCGGTGACGCGGTTCGCCTCGATCGTGTGGCGGCAGCAGCGCGAGTCGAATGGTCGGATCATCTATTTCACGTCGGACGCGGGGATCAGCGGGGGACCGGGGCAGTCGAACTACTCGGCGGCGCAGGCGGGCAAGATCGGGCTGATGCGGTCGAATGCGCGGGCGCTCTCGCGGTACGGGGTGACCTCGAACTGCATCGCGCCGCTGGCTTCGACGCGGATGACGGATCGTGGGCGCGGCGCGGACGGGGGCGCGAGTGCGTCTGCCGCGGGTACGGCGATGGATCCGCGCAACGTGACGCCGCTACTGGTATGGCTGGCATCGGACGAGGGCGGTATCGCGAACGGGCGGATCTTCGGCGCGAGCGGGCATCGGATCAGCCTCTACGAGGAGCCGGTGCGCGAGCGCTTCCTCTATTCGGAGGAGCCGCTGTGGGACATCGATCAGGTGTTCGAGGTGTGGCCGAAGACGATCGGTCTGCAGGATTACCCGCTCCCCGAGATCGAGGGCATGCAGCGCTAACCGCCTTCGGCGGCTGGTTGCGCTTCGCGTCCCGTTCGCGGCTCCTCGGATGTAGGAGTGGCGTCGGTGGTGGGGCGAGGTCTTGGAGGCTGTGGCTCATCGGATGAGGGAGCGGCGTCGGTGGTGGAATTGACGAGGGCGTTGCGCTGAGAGGCGGGCGCTCTTGTTCTATGCGCAGGTGGGTCTGGTTGCGAAGGTGGGGCGATGTGGATCTTGATTACGCTGGCGGCGACGGTATTTCAGATTGGGCGGACCTCGGAGCAGCATCGGCTGCGGGGGCGGCTGGGGGTGGCCGAG
>JABIST010000099.1 GCA_018700215.1 Dehalococcoidia bacterium
CGGGGCAATCCAGCCGCGCTCGGCCAGCGCGCCGGCCCAGTCCTTCGCGGCGCCCTCGCGCACCGAGTCGCCCGACTTGCGATCGGCGTCCCAGCCCTCCTCCATCGAGAAGTCGCGTGGCGTCTTGTAGTAGTCGGGTAGCTTGCCATCGATCAGCCCCCGCACCTCGTCGCGGAATGCGGCCTGCTCGGGCGTGTCTTTCCAATCCATGTGAACCTCCAGGTACGGCGCCGCCCACAGGCGTCGCCGAGATGCATTCTACAACGCCCGTGGATGTGCTCCACCCCCGGTTTGTGCCAGCTTGCTGAGGACTTTGGTACTGAGTCCCAGCCGTTCGCGGCTTAGCCTCGTGGCAGCCCCAGCCCGCGCGTCGCGATCACGTTGCGCTGGATTTCCGAGGTGCCAGCGCCGATCGTCTCTGACACACTGGCAAGGTAGTACGTCCCCCAGCGCGCGCGCTGCGGTGTCCGTTCGTCGTTCTCTTCGTACAGCATCCCGTACGGGCCCAGCGCCTTGATCCCGGTGTTGGAGATGCGCTGATGCAGTTCGCTGGAGAACAGCTTCTGCTCAGACGCCTCCGTGTTCGGGATGATCCCCCGCGCCTGCATCGTGATGATTCGGTTGGAGAACTGCCGCGCCACCGTCGTCTCCGTCGCCCGCTCCGCCAGCGCCAGCCGCACCCACTCGTGCCGTCCCAGCTGCGAGCGGCCCGTGTCCGCCTCGCCCTCAGCCTGCAGGAATTCGATCAGGTCGTTCAGCCGGTTCGCGAACCCAACCGCTGAGCCGATCGACGAACGCTCGAAGTCGAGGTGCGTCGCGCCCACGTACCAGCCGCGGTTGATCTCGCCAACGGCGGCGGAGACCGGGACCCGTACATCCTCGAAGAACACCTCGGTGAACTGACTGGCGCCGCTCATCTGGTCAAGTGGGCGAATCTGGATGCCCGGCTTGTCCATCTCGAACAGCAGGTAGCTGATGCCTCGATGCTTCGGTGCCTCGGCGTCCGTGCGCACCAGCGCGAAGATCATGTCGGCGGTCATCGCGCCCGAGGTCCAGATCTTCTGTCCGTTGATCACGAAGTCGTCGCCATCGCGCAGGCCGCGCGTCTGCACCGACGCCAGGTCCGAGCCCGAGCCCGGCTCCGAGTAGCCCTGGCACCACTGGATCTCGCCGCGCACCATCGGCGGCAAGAATTTCGCCTTCTGTTCCTCGGAGCCATGTACCAGGATCGTCGAACCCACGTCGTGCACGCTGATGATCGGCGCGCGCATCTCCGTGAACACCTCGCGCAGGATGAACTGCTCGATCGTCGAGAGGTCCGCGCCCCCGTATTCCTTCGGCCACGCCGGCGCGATCCAGCCGCGATCGAGGATCGCCTGGCGCCACGTCTTCACCAGCTCCTCGCGACGCTCCTTCGACAGGTTGCCGCGATGCAGACCGCCGAGGGTGCCCGAGTAGAGCTGGTCCTGCTCCAGGTCTGGCGGCAGGTTCTGCTCCACGAACTCGATCACCTCGGCGCGCCATGCTGCCTGCTCAGGGGTGTCGTTGAAATCAACCATGCTGTTGCCTCCGGGGCCATCTCCGCGGGGACCTGCCGCGGTGCGCGCATTGTAGACGGCCCCGCCAGCGAATACGCATATACTCCCCCGCATGTCTGGACCGCTCGATGGCCTCCGCGTCGTGGAATTCACCCACCTGATCCAGGGGCCGCAGTGTGGCGCCCTGCTGCAGACGCTCGGCGCCGAAGTCGTCAAAATCGAAGCGCCCGAGCTGGGCGACAACAGCCGACGTATCCCGATCGGTCCGGACGACCCGCGCCAGCCCTATCTGCACGCCCACAACCGAGGCAAGCGCAGCATCGCGCTCAACGCCAGCACGCCCGAGGGCCTCGAGGTGGCCAAGCGCCTGATCGAGCGCTCGGACGTGCTGCTCGCCAGCCTCCGCCCCGGCGCGCTCGACCGCATGGGGCTCGACTACGACACCTGCGCCGAGCTGAACCCACGCCTCGTTTACGCCGTCGGCTCCGCCTACGGCCCCAAGGGCGAACTGGCGGACCACCCCGGCATCGACATCCTCGCCCAGGCGATGGGCGGTGTTATCTCGAAGACCGGCACGCCCGAACAGCCGATGCCCGCCGGCAACACCATCGCCGATTCCGCCGCCGCCCAGCTCCTCTTCGGCGGCATCCTCGCCGCGCTCTACGCCCGTGAGCGAACCGGCCGAGGCCAGCGCATCGACGCTTCGCTCTTCGGCGGCCAGATCTGGTCGCAGGGCGGCGAACTCAGCTACCAGCTCATCGGCGGTCGCGAGTTCGCTCGCATCACCGGCGGCCAGCCCAACCTCTCGCCGCTCACTATCTACGGCGTCTTCGCCGCCTCGGACGGTCACCTCGCCTTCTCCGGCGTCCCAGATAGCGAGTGGGCCGACTTCTGCGAAGCCCTCGAGGATCCGCGTTTCCTCGACGAGCGCTTCGCTGACCAGCTCTCTCGCGTAGCGAACATCGAGGAGCTACGCCCGCTGCTCCGAGAAGTCCTCGCCACCCGTCCCCGCGACGAGTGGGTACGACGATTCCGCGCCGCTCATGTGAGACACGCTCCGGTCCAGAGCTACGCTGAGGTCGAAGCAGACCCGCAGGCCCGAACCAACGGCTACCTCGTGGAGGTCGACCACCCCGACTGGGGCCCGATGGTCAGCCTCGGCTCCCCAATCGCCTTCAGCGACACCCCTGCCGAACCGGCCGTCCGCGCCCCTCAGCTCGGCGAGCAGACCGAGGAAGTCCTGCTCGAACTCGGCTACGACTGGGACGCCATCGAGGGATTGCGCGAGGCCGGCGCAATCTAGTTCGAGGCCGCCTTCGCGAACACCAACCGCACCCCCAGCGCGATGAAGAGCCCGCCCGCGATCCGCTCGATCCAGTGCGACGTCGCCCGCAGCCGCGCCCGCACCGCCTCGTGACCGACGACCATCGCGAGGAAGCCGAACCACGTCAGCGAGATCGCGATGATCGTTCCGCCGTATAGCGCCTTGAGGCTGCTCGATGTCTCCGGCTCGATCACCTGCGTGAACAGGGCGAGGAAGAACAGCGTCACCTTCGGGTTCGTCAGATTGGTGAACAGCCCCGCCCGCAGCGCCGCCCCCGCGCTGATCGGCTGTCGCTCGTCCTCGCCCACCACCTGCATCACGTCGCCCCGCGCGCGGATCGCCTTCCAACCGATGAATATGAGGTAGGCCGCGCCGATCAGCTTGAGCGCCGAGAACAGCACGATTGACTGCGAGATCAGCACCGCCAGCCCCACCAGCGAGTAGCCGGTGTGGAAGCACAGCCCAATTCCGATCCCCAGCGCCGTGAACAGCCCCGCACGCGTCGAACCCACGAGGCTCGACCGCAGCGTCACCAACATGTCCGGCCCCGGGCTCGTCACCGCGAACACGCCCACGACGAACACCGTCGCCCAGTCCGCCCCGAAGCTCACGAGGAGACCTCGAGCTGCCCGGACCTAGCCACGAATCGTGTCCTTGTATGCGTCGCCACCGAGCATGATCACCCGCAGCCGGTCGCGGTCCTGCAGGATCGTAATGTCATCGAGCGGGTCGCCGTCGATCACCAGCAAGTCCCCCAGCTTCCCCACCTCCAGAGTGCCAACGTTCGAGGAGTCGTGGATGCACGCGGCAGCCGTCTGCGTGGACGCGACGATCGCCTCCATCGCCGACATGCCGATCTGCGTCAGGTACTCCAGCTCCTCGGTGTTGGTGCCGTGCTTGCCGACGGCGGCGTCGGTGCCCATCGCGATCGTCACACCCGCCTCGTAGGCCGCGCGGATGCTCTCCGTGTGCGCGTCCAGCACCTCGTGAGTCTTGCGCACCGACTGCGGCAGCATGGTGCCGGGCCGCTCCTCCTCCAGCTTCAGCACCCCTCGAGGTGCGTGCAGCGTCGGCACCAGGAACGTCCCCCGCTGCTTCATCTGCTCGATTACCTCGTCATCGAGGTAGATGCCGTGCTCGATCGATTCGACGCCCGCCAGCACCGCGTTCTTGATCCCCTGCGTCGCCTGCGCATGCGCCATGCACGTCTTCCCCTGCGCGGCAGCCTCCTGAACCATCACCGCAATCTCCTCGATCGTGAACTGCGTCGCCCCCGGCTCGTCCGAGGGCGAGAGCACGCCACCCGTCGAGTGCAGCTTGATGAAGTCGGCGCCCGCGCGAAGCACGAGGCGGGCGGTCTTCCGTACCTCCTCAACGCCATCGCAGATCGTCTCTGGCAGCTCCGTTGGGTGGCTGGGGAAGAGGCCGAAGCCGAATCCCGCCGGAAGCAGCTTGTCCCCGTGCCCACCCGTCTGCGAAAGCGCGGAAATCGAGAGCTTCATTCGCGGGCCGGGGAACAGACCCTGCTCGATCGCCATGCGGAAGCCAAGCGGCGCGCCGCTCGCGTCCCGCACCGAGGTCACGCCAGCCTCCAGCGTTTCGCGCGCGTTCGTCATCGATTCGTAGCCGTGTAGCGAGGGCGGCGTCAGCGCACGCTCCTGCATGTTCGCTCCAAACTTGCCGCTATTGAGGTGCACGTGTGCATCGATCAGCCCCGGCATCACCGTCGCGCCGCCCACATCGAGTGCTGTTGCGTCCGAGGGCACCGCCACGCCCGCGCCGACCTCGGTGATTCGACCGCCCTCGTCGATCACGATCGTCGCGTTCGCCAGCGGGTCACTCCCCGTGCCGTCGATCAACGTCGCGCCAGTAATCGCCTGCATGTTCACCCCTCGCCTTAACCGTCCGATGCGCGGGCGGATTCTACGCGCTAGCCTGACTGACTTCCGATGACCCCCAGCGAGGCCCACGATGTACATCCCACGCCACTTCCAACTCGAAGACCACGAGGCGATCGCGGCAGTGCTGCGTGACCACTCCTTCGGCACGCTGGTCACCACCTTCGATGGCGAGCCGCAGGCGACGCACCTCCCGTTCGTGTTCGACCCTGATCGAGGGCAGTACGGCACGCTGGTCAGCCACATGGCCCGCGCCAACCCGCAGTGGCAGCAGTTCGCGCGCTACGGCCCCGAGGGCGGCCTGGCGCTGGCGATCTTCCAGGGCCCGCACTCCTACATCTCGCCCACCTGGTACGGCGATACCGAGCCCGCCGTGCCCACCTGGAACTACATTGCCGTCCACGCCTACGGCCGCCCGCTGATCCTCGACGACCCGAGCGCCGTGCGCGCGCTGCTCGACCAGCTCGTCGACACCAACGAGGCAGGCCTCGACCCGCAGTGGTCGCTCAGTAGTCAGTCCGATGAGTACGTCGAGCGGATGATGCGCGCGATCGTTGCCTTCGAGATCCCGCTCGAACGGCTCGAGGCGAAGGCGAAACTGAGCCAGAACAAGTCCGACGAGATGCGCCTCGGCGCGGCCGACGCATTGGAGGCGCAGGGCTGGCCCGATAGCGCCGAGATCGCCCGCCTGATGCGGACGCCCCCCGCTAGCAGCTAGCCTGCGATCCGCGGCCTCAGCCGCTCGTCGCCCGAGCCTCCGAGCAGCGCGACAGCACCGAGCCGCCCAATCTCATCGGACGATTTCGCCCCGCGCCCGTTGCCGCCCACTACCACCCCAATGCGGTCGTTCACCATGCCGATGTAGGGGTAGCCGCTCGCCGTCATCGTGTAGGCACACGTCTCCGTATGCATCGGCTGACCTGCGAGCGCCGGGATCAGGCCCACCAGGGCATCTCGGGCAACTGCGGCCTCGGCCTCGTCGGAGCCGGAACGGAACCACGCCCCAATCTCCTCGGACGTGCGCAGCGGGCGATCCCACTCGTCGACGCCGATCTTCACGTAGGTCTCGCCGTCGTCATAGCTGACCGGCGGGAGTAGATAGGTGGTTGGACCGCTGGCAGGCTCGTGGATGATGCCTGGCATCGTGAGCAGCGAGCGGCGTAGCTCCGGCGTCAGCGCCGCGAACAGCACCATGCGCCCCTGCACCTCCAGGTCGAGCGGGCGTACCAGCAGCTCGTTCGTGTAGGCGCCGGTCGCCAGCAGCGCGCGGTCTGCGAGGTAGCGACTGCCCGTGTTCGCCAGCAGATCCACGCCATCTGGTGTCTCGGTGATCTGCAGCACCGTCTGCGCCGCGACGAACACGCCCGCCGCCCGCGCGCCCTCGATCTGCGCCCGCACCAGCGCCCGAGGGTTCACGTATCCCGCTGGTGTCGCCTCCAGCAGCCCCGCTTGCCCCGGCGAGGTTGCCAGGAACGGGAACCGATCCGCGAGCTGCCCAGCGTCCAGCGACTCGAACTCGACACCCTCTGCCTCACCGACCCGCGCGGTCGAAGACAGCAGCTCCCCATCTGCCTCTCGCAGCGCCAGAAACCCGCCTCCGTGGTGGAAGCTGACGCCCGATGTCACCTCAATCTCCGCGTAGCGGTCGATCGAGGCGTGCGCGAGGCGCGCCCAGAGCGGATCGGAGTCCAGCACGCGCGTGATCCGCGCCTCGTCGTAGTGGCTCGCGAACACCCCATCGTGGGTGTCGCGTACCAGCGGCTCCATCGGCGCCAGCAGCACCACTCGATGGCCGGCGAGCGCCAGGTGCCGCGCGGCCGCCGCACCAAACAGCCCGCCACCAACCACGGCAAACTCGAATCGCGTGTCAGGCGAGACCATCGCGCTGTCCGCCGCGTTACAGGTGCTGCAGCAAGCCGCCGTCGATCGTGAAGATCTGGCCGCTCACATAGCCCGCGCCCGTGCCGGAGAGCCAGACCGCCATCGGTCCCACGTCCTCGCCAGTGCCAGTGCGTTTCATGATCGGGAAGCGCGTCGCTCGCATCGCCTCCTGGTCCGCCGGGTCCAGTCGGTCCTGCATCCACTCCATCCAGCCCAGCGAGATGCCGTTCACCACGGTCCCCTGCGGCCCCAGCTCCTGCGACAACGTGCGTACCAGGCTCTGCGTCGCCGCGTGCGCTGCGCCGTACGCCGAGGTGTTCGTCACCCCTCGTTCACCCAGCACGTGGCTCACCAGGATCAGTCGTCCGCTGCCGCTCTCAGCCAGCGCACCGGATGCCGCACGAGCGACGGCGAAGGGCACGCTGAAGTTCGCCGCGGTGACGCGTGCCAGTTCCGCGTCGGTCACCTCGGCGATCGGCTTCGCGAAGAACAGGTCCGACGCGCTGACGGCGATCTCGAGCCCGCCCAGCTCGTCCCGCGCTCGCTCGACCGCGTTGCCTGCGGCCCCCGCATCCTCGGTCGCGTCGACCGAGGAGACGGTCGCGCCCGCCTTGGTCAGCGCCGCAGCGATCGCGGAGCCCGCCGGCGTGTTCGCGCCAACGACCACGGCTCGCCGCCCGCTCAGGTCGTAGTGTTCGATGTTGGTTGGCATGACGAACCCCCTATGCGTCCAGCTCGTGCCGCGGCGCGTAGCCGGTCGGCCCGATCCCGCCGGCCAGCCCGGCACCGTCGATGATGAATTGCTCACCCGTCACGTACTGCGACGCGTCCGAGGCGAGATAGACCGCCAACGGCCCCAGTTCCCACCACTCGCCAAGCCGTCGAACGGGGATAAACCCCCCTCGGTTCTGGCGGAGATTTGCCTCCTCATCGTCCTTCGCTGGACCTTGGGAGACATAACCCGGAACAATAACATTTGCACGAATGTTATGAGGCCAGAGAATTGTTGCCTCTGACTTCGTGAGTGAGATCACCCCACCCTTCGCAGTCGGGTAGGCGAAGCCACGGTTGCCGCGCAGCGCGGTGCCCGAGGCGACATTGATAATGACGCCACCCTCACCCCGCTCCACCATCACCTTCGAGGCAGCGCGACCGGAGTAGAAGGCACTCTTCAGGTTCAGCCCCAGCACCGCTTCGAACTCTTCGTCTTCGAACTCCCAAAACTCGTGATCGGAAGACACGCCACCACCAGCGTTGGCGATCATGATGTCCAGTTGGCCGTACTGCTCGATGCAGGCAGCGACCAGCGCGTCGATCTGTGCGGAGCTGGTCACGTCCGTTTGAACGGCGATCGCCTGGCCACCGTCTGACGTGATCTCCGAGACGGTCCCGTCGATCTGCTCCTGGGTACGCGCTGCGCAGACCACCTGCGCCCCAGCCTGCGCCAACGATTTCGCCATCGCCTTGCCGAGCCCGCGCCCGGCGCCCGTCACAATCGCTGTTTTGCCCTGTAAACCCAGTGTTTCCAGCACGTAAGCCCCCTGTTCATGCATCTCAACCGGCCAACGGTTGAGTGGAGCGCGAGTCTACTCGTGACCGGGCAGCAGTGCCGGACAAGCAGAAGGGCGGCCAATTGGCCGCCCTTCCTATCTGCATCCGTGACCGGACGAGTTAGACCGAGACGCGGTCCTTCAGGCCCTTCGCGGCCTTGAACGCCGCTACCTTCTTCGCGCTGATCTGGATCGTCGCTCCGGTTGCCGGGTTGCGGCCCTCGCGAGCGCCGCGCTTCCTGGTCTCGAACTTACCGAAACCGGCGATTGAGACTTCGCGGTCGGCGTCGAGCTCGACAGCGATGATCCCCTTCCCGGAGTCAGTGCTGAAGATCGCCTCAACGATCTCAATTGCCTTTGCCCGGCTAATGTCAGTCTGACCTGCCAGCTTCTCGGCCATCTCAGTCTTGTTCATCGAATGCTCCTCAGCTATCTCGGGACCCCCGCCGTGGTCCCAATACGCCCGTTCTGTGGGCTGGATTCCAAATAACGGTAGCCGATTCCATCCAGCAAGTCGATGGGGATCAGCGAAAAAGCTGAGCTTTTTATCAGAAGCGTTCCGAACACCGATCGAGCCCTACTGGCCCAGTGCTACACTTCGCCCAGCATGTCGAGCACTGAGATATCGCCCCTGGTCCGCGACCTGCAGGCCGCCCTTGGCGCGGACCGCGTGCTCCATGCACCCGAAGATCTCCTCGCATACGAGTACGACGCGAGCATCGAGCACGCCGTCCCAGATGCCGTTGTGCTCCCGATCAACACCGAGCAGGTTGCAGCGGCGGCCCGCATCGCCGATCAGTACGGCGTCGCGGTCGTGCCCCGAGGATCGGGCACCGGCTTCGCTGGTGGGGCGCTCGCGGTGCAGGGCGGTGTACTTGTCGTACTGACCGCGATGAACCAGATCCGCGAGATCGATGTGGACAACCGCATCGCCGTCGTTGAACCCGGCCTGATCAACCTTCAGCTCCAGGATGCGCTGGCACCGCACGGCCTCGTCTACGCACCGGACCCATCGTCGCAACGCATCTGCACCATCGGCGGCAACGTGGGCACCAACTCTGGGGGCCCGCACACGCTCGCCCACGGCTCCACCGTCAACCACATCCTCGGCATGGAGATCGTCCTCCCCGGCGGCCGCGTCACCTGGCTCGGTGGCCGCCAGGTCGACTCGCCAGGCGTGGACCTCCGAGGCGTCTTCGTTGGCTCCGAGGGCACGCTCGGGATCGTCACCGCCATCTGCGTCCGCCTCGTCCGCAAGAACGAGGCAATCCGCACCATGCTTGCCGTCTTTGACACGATCGATGACGCATCCGAAGCCGTCTCCGAGGTGATTCGTCGCCGCGTCGTCCCCATGGCGATGGAGATGCTTGATCAGGAGACGATCCGCGTCGTCGAGCCACGCGTCCACGCCGGCTATCCGTTGGACGCGGGCGCCGTCCTGCTGATCGAAGTCGAAGGCACCGCCGAGACCGTCGCTCACGATGCCGAGGTGGTCGTCGCGGCTTGCAAGTCCCAACGAGCGCGCGAGGTACGCATCGCCGAGGAAGAATCAGAGCGCGAGGCCCTCTGGGAGGGCCGCAAGTCCGCCATCGGCGCCCTCGGCAGCACCAGTCCTGCGATCTATTTGCTCGATGGCGTCGTGCCACGGACGCGGCTGCCCGAAGTGCTGCGGCAGGTACTGGAGCGCAGCGCCGCGGCTGGCTTCCGCTGCGCCAACATGTTCCACGCCGGTGACGGCAACCTGCACCCCACCGTGCTGTTCGACCCGCAAGAAGAAGGGGCCACCGAGCGAGTGCTGGAGCTGGGTGGCGAGATCATGCAGCTCTGCGTCGAAGCCGGCGGTTCGATCACCGGCGAGCACGGCGTCGGCCTGGAGAAACGCTCCTACATGAGCTGGGTCTTCAGCGACGCTGACCTCGAAGCAATGGATCGCGTCCGCATCGCCTTCGATCCGGTTGGCCTGTTCAACCCCTGTAAAGTTCTCCCCACAGGCCACGGCTGCGCTCAGGGCCACTTCCAGCAGATCGAACCCCACCTCCAGACCCCCGGCGTCTATGTCTAACCCAACCGAAACTCCCGCCGAGGTGTCAGTCGACATCGAAGGGCTGCGCGCGGCCCTCCCGCCCGGCACCGAGGTCGCTGCCGCACCGTTCGATGTCGATGGCGCCCGCCCGACACTCGCCGCCCGCCCAACCACACCGGAACAAGTCGCGATGATCCTGCGCACCGCCTCGGAACGCGGCGTCGCTGTTGTGCCGCAGGGTGGCCGCACCGCGCTTTCGCTTGGCCGCCCGCTCAGCCGCTACGAACTGGCGCTCGATACCTCTGGCCTGAACGCCGTGATCGAGTACGCACCAGACGATCTCACGATCACCGTGCAGGCCGGTCTCACGCTCCGCTCACTACAGGCGGTGCTCGGCGAGTACGGACAGTACCTCTCAGTCGATCCCCCACCCGATGATCGAGTCACCGTCGGCGGGCTGCTCGCCACTGCTCGCTCTGGCGCCTGGCGCGGTCACCTCCCGGCGGCACGTGACCTCGTGCTGGGCGCGACCGTCGCGATGGCTGACGGAGCGCTCGCCACCAGCGGCGGACGTGTGGTGAAGAACGTCAGCGGCTTCGATATGCACCGCCTGCACACCGGCGCGCTCGGCGCCCTCGGCGTGATCGTCACCGCCTCGTTCAAAGTCGCGCCTCAGCCAGCCAGTCACCGCAGCATGCTCCTCGCCTGCTCGTCGACTACCGATGCGGGTACCCTCGCTCGCGCCCTCTGGGACCTGAACCTCGCCGTCCGCGCCATCACCATCCTTGGCCCACGGGCCGCCGAGGCGATCGAACTCGCCGCACAGCCCGCCATCCTCGTCGAATTCGCCGGCGTCGAGGCAGCGACAACCCGCTCCGTCGATCGCGCCACCGCACTCGCGCGCGAGTCCGGCGCGCGAGCTGATGCCGCCGACGATTCCTTCTGGACGAAGCTGCGCTCACTCGGCGGCGAGTCACCCGAGGCGCCCGATGCGGTCGTCGCACGCGCCGGCGTTCCCACCACCTCGGTCGCCGCGCTCGTCGAGCAGGCTGAGTCGCAAGGCTTCGCCGCCTGGGGGCACGTCGCCGCCGGTGCCGTCTGGATGCGATCGACCGAGGCTGCTGCACCGCAGATCACCGCCCTCCGCACCAGCGCCGAGGCGGTGCAGGGCTTCCTCCAGATCGAGAGCGCGCCGCGCGGCCTCCGCGAGCAGCTCGATCCCTTCGGCGAGACCGAGCGCGAGCTGGTTCGCTCACTGAAAGCACGCTTCGACGCGACCGGCACCATCAATCCGGGCCGCTGGATGGTTGGGGTCTAATCGGTGGCTGACACCCTGAGTTTCGTCGGACCCGATATCCCCTCCGCCGAGGATCTGCGCAACTGCATCCACTGCGGCTTCTGCCTGCCGGCCTGCCCCACCTACATCGCTACCGGGCATGAACTGGAGTCGCCGCGTGGCCGCCTGCACCTGATCGAGGCGGTACGCACCGGTCGGGTGGAGGCCAGCAGCCAGCTACTGGGCCACCTCGATCTCTGTCTGCAATGCCGCGCCTGCGAGACGGCCTGCCCGTCCGCCGTTCCCTACGGCCGGATCATGGAAGACGCACGCGCCTCGATCATGGCAAACCCCGCGCGCAGCCAGCCGAAGAGCTGGTGGCTGCGCGGTTTCGTCCTCCGCAACGTGATCGCCCGCCCCCGAGTACTCCGCGTCGCCCTCTTCCCGGCGCGCCTCTACTCGCGCAGCGGCCTCCAGCGCCTCGTGCGCGGCAAGCTCGCCTCCCGCCTACCGAGCCGCCTCGCCCGCCTCGAATCGCTCGCACCAGATCTGCGCCGCTCGCCCTATCGGCAGCGAGGTTCGCTCACCACTCCAGTCGCTCCGAAGGCGCGCGTCGCCCTGCTCGGCGGCTGTGTGCACGGCGAGTTCTTTCCGCAGACCCACGAGGCGACCGTCCGTGTGCTCGATGCGCTCGACTGCGAAGTGGTAGCCCCGCCCGATCAGGGCTGCTGTGGCGCGCTCCACCAACACGCCGGTGACGCCTCGGCCGGCCGCGACCTCGCCAGGCGCAACATCGAGGCGTTCAAGCGCGCCGGCGTTGATGCTGTCATCGTCAACGCCGCGGGCTGTGGCGCCGCAATGAAGGAGTACGACCACCTCCTCCGCGACGACCCGGTCTGGGCGAAGCGCGCCGAGCAGTTTTCCGCGCAGGTGAAAGACGTCCTCGAGTACGTCGCCGATCGGATCGACGAACCCTCGCTGCGCTCGCGGTTGGGAGCCGTCGATCTGGACGTCACGCTGCAGGACTCGTGCCACCTCGCCCACGCACAGGGCGTGCGCGATGCTCCTCGAACGATCCTTGGCGCGATCCCCGGGTTGCGGCTCAGCGAGATGACCACGCCTGACCGCTGCTGCGGTTCAGCCGGCCTCTATTCGGCGGTCCAGCCGGAGATGTCGGCACGCGTGCTCGAAGCAAAAATGGACGACGTCGTCGGTACCGGCGCCGCCGTGATCTGCACGGCGAACCCCGGCTGCACCCTCCAACTGCAAGCGGGCGTCCGGCGGCGTGGCGTCGATGCAGAGGTGCAGCACGTCATCGAAATATTGAGTCAATCCCTCAACGAATCGGCATAGCCGCAAGCTGATTTGCCCCGTCCTAACAGGGTTTCCATCACTAGTTCCATGTTGCCACCTGTCTTGAGACTGCAGGGCGACCGCATACGGATTGTATGTGGCACTACCCATCCTCTCTTCGTGTGTGCTATACCGTGGCATCTCCGAGGCCTACTGCCCGGAGCCAGAGGGGCTTGGAGGCGCAAATGTCAGAACTGAATTACTGGACTCGACAACGTGTATCGCGTCGCTCGATGCTGCGTGGCGCAGCGGTCGGCTCAGCCGGCCTCGCCGGCGCGGCACTGATCGGCTGCGGCAGCAGCGACGATGGCGACGCCACCGCCGCACCGACGACCGCAGCGACCGCCGCTGGCACTGCAGCGGCCGCAACCGCCGCTGCAACTGAAGAGGCGATGTCTGGCCCCGTTCGCGGTGGCGTCCGTAGCGCGGTCTCCGCAAACGTCTACGACTCTGCCGATGGCCATCAGGCTGTCGCCAGCCCGGCGGTCGGCGTGCTCAACCGAGCGGAGTCGAAGATCCTCCGCTTCTCGAACCCGAACACTGGCGAACTCGTCGGTGACCTGGCCGAGAGCTGGGAGCTAGCAAGCCCGACCGAGATCATCCTCAACATCCGCGATGGCGTGAAGTGGCACGACGCCGGTCCGGCCGCGAGTCACCCGGCAGCCAAGCCGGGTGCAGACCTCACCACCGAGGACGTCGCCTGGAACATCCAGCGTCAGAAGGACGGCCTCTACGCCGATGGCGAAACCGAAGGTTCCTTCGGCCGCAAGGCCTTCTGGGGCAAGATCGCGAACATGGAAGTCAGCGACCGCAGCATCAAGCTCACCTTGAGCGCGCCTGACGCCACCTTCATTCAAGGTCTGGCCAACGAGTTCAACACCATCTCCCAGCCCGGCCTGACCGAGGCGATCGAGACCGAGTTCTCGGACATCTCCGCAGACAAGGTGCTTGGCACCGGCCCCTACATCCTCACGGAGTGGCGCCCCGGCGAGCGCATCTCGGGCGTTCGCAACCCCGCCTACTACGACGCAGAGCGCCCGCTGATGGATGCCTTTGTCTGGGGCCAGGCGTTCGAGGATCCAACTGCCTACCGCATCGGCTGGGAGCAGAAGCAAGTTGACAGCTTCACGGACCCGGACCCGGCGACCACCCAGGCGATCCAGGAAGCGAACGCGGATGAATCGTTCCTGAAGTTTGCCGGTGTCGCCAACACCGTGGCGGCCTACACCAACCCGCTTCGCGCTCCATTCAACGACCCCCGCGCAGTCAGGGCGGTAGACCTCGCACTGAACCGTCGCCAGCTCATTCAGCAACTCCACAACGGCCTCGGCAAGGTCAGCGGCCCGGTCGCCTGGCTGCAAGAGGGCTGGGCGCTCACGCAGGAGCAGCTTGAGACCACCCCCGGCTACCGCTCTGACGGCTCCGGCCGCGAGGCAGATGTCGCCGAGGCCAACAAGCTTTGGCAGGCCGCCGGCGGTGCTGACGCTGGTCAGATCGACTGGGTCGTAGCTGAGACCTGGGCGTCCCGCTCGTCCTGGACGATTACCCCAGAGTTGATTGCCAAGATCTTCAACGACGCCTTCGGTACGGGGCAGTTCCGAGGTGTCACCAAGTCCTACGGCGAGATCATCCCAAGCTGGTTCGCCAAGGACTTCGACGCCTTCTTCGCCTGGATCCCGAACATCGAGATCCCGGACGCTCGCGCAGACATGGTCGGCGCCTTCGGCACCGGCTCCCCGACGAACATCTGGGGCGTCAGCGACCCGGCGAACATCGACGAGCCGCTCGAGCGCGCTATCCAGTCGCTCGACTACGAAGAGGCGTTCGAGATTGTGAAGGGCGTTCAGGAGTTCGTGCTGGAGAACGGTCAGTTCGGGCGTCACATCGCCTACAACTACGTCGCCCCCACGCTCTACTGGAACTACGTCAAGCCCACTGGCCCGAACGCGGACGAGGGCTGGAACTTCCTCGCCAACAGCCTTTCGGCTGTCGACGAGTGGCTCGACTCGAACGACCCGTCCTACGACGGTCGCAAGGAGCCGACGCCGACGCCCGCATAAGGCAGAGGCATCGCAGATACATCTCAGTGTGGTCGCGCTACGGCGCGGCCACACTGTTCGTTTCACCGCTGAGGGACATGTATGGGGCAGTACGCGCTTCGTCGCATCATTCTCAACTTCTTCGTGCTCTGGCTCGTCGCCACCATGGTCTTCGTGTCCATTCGTGTGCTCCCGGGCAACTACGCGACGCAGCAGTTCGCCAGCATGAGCCTGGGCGGCGTCACTCCGGAATCGATCGCTCGCGCAGAGGAGATCCTCGGACTCGATAAGCCTGTCACCGAGCAGTACGTCGAGTTCATGACAGACCTCATCACGCTCGATCTCGGCGAATCGTTCCGCACCCACAACTCGGTCTGGTCCGAGGTGGGTTCTGCTCTCCCATACAGCCTTGAGCTCGGATTCCTGGTAGTCCTCGTGGGCTTCTCGGTTGCGATCCCCGTCGGCGTCATTAGCGCGGTCAAACAAGACAAACCCGCGGACTACCTTCTCCGTGGCATCGCGATCACCGCATTGGCAGCGCCAGTCTTCTGGACCGCTTCAATCGCCGTGATCTTCGTCCTCAAGTGGGATTTGCTGGCGATCGACGTCACCGGTCAACCTCACCTCTGGACCGATCCGTGGGGCGCACTACAGTGGTACCTGATCCCCATGCTTGCCGGTGGATTCGCCTCCACCGCCAACGTCATGCGCCTCCTCCGCTCGGAGCTGCTCGAGGTGCTGCGTCAGGACTACGTTCGCACCGCCCGAGCGAAGGGCCTCGCCGAACGGTCAGTGATCATCCGACATGCGATGCGAAACGCCTTCCTCCCTGTGATCACAGTGATGGGACTGACGGTCGCCACGCTCATCAGTTCGCAGATCGTCCTGGAGTCCATGTTCAACATCCCGGGCGTCGGCCGGGAGTTGTTCCAGTCAATCTTCCTGCGTGACTACCCGCTCTTCCAGGGGCTGGTGATCATCACCACCTTCGTCATCGTCTTCACCAACCTGGCGGTGGACATTCTCTACGGCTTCCTCGACCCGAGAATTAGGCTCTCCTGATGCAAGACGCAGCCTCCTCTAGCCTCGCCGTCCCCGCACGCCGAGGGGCCTCGGTCCCTGGGCTCGGGTGGTTCTTCACTTTCGCTCGGAAGAAGCCAATTGGGGCGATCGCGCTCCTCGTGGTCCTCTCGATCGTGTTCATCGCGCTCTTCGCCCCGGCCTTGTCGCGCTACGACCCAAACTTCGTCTTCGAGCGTGAGAACCCCAACTTCAAGTCCAATCCCTCAATCTCGGAACTCGCGAAGGATTCGAACATCGGCTCGCCGCTCACGGTCGATCAGTTGGAGGTGCCCAGCTGGACACACTGGTTCGGTACCAGTCAGGTGGGGCATGACATCTACGCTCGCGTCATCTACGGGTCGCGGCTCTCGCTGATCGTCGGCCTCGGTGCCTCCATGATCGCCGTCAGCTTCGGTCTCCTGATCGGCGTCGTGTCGGGCTTCTATCGAGGCATGTTCGACATCGTCGCCCAGCGCCTGATCGATGCGTTGCAGGCATTCCCCGCGCTCGTGCTGCTGCTACTCCTGGTCCAGGTCGGCGAGCCGTCGGTCAAAAACACCGTCCTCGCCATGGGCATCATCGGCATCCCAATCACCACGAGGATCATTCGCTCGTCGACCCTCGTCGTCCAATCAAGCGACTACGTCGAGGCCGCACGGTCGATCGGTGCGAGCGATACCCGCATTCTGCTGCGGCATATCGTCCCCAACATCTTCTCCGTCGTCCTGATCTCTTTCTCCATCGGGATCGGCGCCTACATCATCTTCGAGGCCACCATCTCCTTCCTCGGAGTCGGCCCACGCGGTGTGATCTCCTGGGGCAAGATGGTCCAGGAAGGCCGCGCCGCACTCGACCTGCATCCGTGGCTCACCGTCTTCTCAGGCGGCGCCATCGCCATCGTGGTGATCTCCTTCAACTTCCTCGGTGATGCCGTCCGCGACGTCCTCGACCCCCGCCTCCGGGGCCGCTAGCCGAGGGGCATTCCCCCGAAGACCCGCCTCCGAGGCCGCTAGCCGAGGGGCATTCCCCCGAAGACCCGCCTCCGAGGTCGCTAGCCGAGGGGCATTCCCCAGAAGACCCGCCTCCGAGGCCGCTAGCCGAGGGGCATCCCCCAGAAGACCCGCCTCCGAGGCCGCTAGCCGAGGCGTTGCTACACGAGTCCAGCGAACCGCCAGAACGCCACCACCGCCGTGACCAGCAGCAGCACGCCCGTGGCATCGAGGATCGCACCCACTCGGAAGATCTGCGGTGCCGTGAAGAGCTGCGTCGAGTAGGCGATCATCGTCGGCGGCGTGCCGATCACCAGCGCGAAATCGATCGAGGATGCCACAGCCACGGTCGCCACCAGCAGCACCGGATCCAACCCCAGCACGCCTGCTAGCGGGATCGCCATCGGCACCAGCATCGCCGCGCTCGCCGTGTTCGAGGCCACCGTCGTCAGCCCCAGCGCCAGCAGCGCCACCGCCAGCACCGCGACGAACGCCGGTACCTCCGCGAGGCCCCCGAGGCCCGCCGCCACCCAATCCGCCGTCCCCGACTCCACCAGCGCCACCCCTAGCGCCAGCCCGCCGCCAAACGTGATCAGCGACGGCCACGAGATCCGCGCCAGGTCCTCCTGCCGCACGTAACGCAGCAGCGCCAGCGCCACCGCCCCTCCGAGGGCAACGATCCCCGTATTCGTCCCATGCCACGTCTGCGTCAGCCACACCGCCATCACCCCGATGAACACCGCCAGCACCGCAAGCTGGTCCCGCCCCGGTCGCCCAGCTTCGGCGAGCTGTGCCTGCGCGATCGCCCGCGCCGCCGCGAATCGCCCCGCCTCCACGCTCGCGTCCAGTCGCCACCAGAGATAACCGCCCATCAGCGGCAGGAACAGCACCACCAACGGCAGCCCGAACGCGAACCACTCGACGAAGCTGATCTCCCGCCCCACGAACTCGCTCAGGAACTCGATCGCCAGCGGATTTGCCGGCGTCCCGATCGCGCTCCCCACCCCGCCGATCGTCGCCGCGTACGCAATGCCGAGGACCACCGCCCGCCGGTACCCCGGCCCGCCTGCGTCGCTCTTGAAGGGATCGGTGACCGCCAGAGCGATCGGCACCAGCACCGCCGTTGCCGCCGTGTTCGACATCCACATCGACAGGAACGCCGACACCGCGATCATCGCCGCGAACAGCGTCGCCGGCGTTCGCCCGAACCGCGCCACCAGGTTGAGCGCCGCCAGACGATCGAGGCCCACCCGTCGCATCGCCTCAGCCATCAAGAATCCGCCGAAGAACAGCGCGATGATCGGGTGGAAGAACGGCGCCAGCGCGTCGTCCGCTGGCTGCACACCCGCCACCACCAGCACCACGGGCACGCAGAGCGCCGTCACAAACAGCGGAATCGCCTCTGACACCCACAGCACCACCACCAGCGCCAGCACCCCCAGCACGATCGTGGCCTTGATCGGTGGCCGCCGCGCCACCACCAGCGCACCCGCCTCCTCGTCCCAGCGCACCGCCGGCACGCGCTCGCTCCGCCCGTCGCTCAGCTCCAGCCACAGCTCGATATCTCCGAGGTCTGGTTGGAACGCATCGCCGTCGCGCGCCACCCGCAGCCCGCCACGCAGCGGCTCCCCCGACGTCAGCCCATCGACGAATGACAGCGCCACCTCCACATTGCCCGCCGCGCCCGCAAGCTCGATCGGCTCCCCGTCGAAGCGAACTGCCTCGTCGAATGCCTCGCTGCCGAGGTAGTGCGCGACTAGCCGCGCGTCGTCGTCCGGCCATGCGTCGGGAGCGAATTGGCTGGCAACCAGCGCCACCAGCAACGCCAGCAACACCACCGGCCAGCGCGTCCGCCGTTCGGCGTCGCGTCCCTCCGGCTCAACCACCGGCTCTCGATCAGCCATCGACTAGCGGTCGTACTCCTCGACGAAGCTGGCGTAGCGGTCGAGGATCGAAATTACCTGCTCCTCGCCCGCCGGCGGCAGCGACAGGATCGCCCGGCTGACGCCCGCCTCGGCCAGTTCGTCGATCGCCTCCGCGTTTGCTGGCGCACCGAAGACCGACACCGGTATCGGATCACGGCCCGCCTCGGCCGCCAGTTCCTGCAGCTCGGGGATTCGCGAGAGCGCATCGCCACGACCAGCAATCGGCATCCACTCATCGCCGTAGCGCACCACGCGCTTCAGCGTGTTCGCGCCGTTGCCGCCCACCAGGATCGGTGGGTGCGGCTGCTGCACCGGCTTCGGCCACTGCCACGTCGGCCCGAAGTCCACCAGCTCGCCGTGGTACTCGGCTTCTTCTTGCGTCCACAGCGCCTGCATGGCCTCGATTCGTTCGCGCACCAGCAGCCAGCGACTCGCCGGGTCCGTGCCGTGGTTTCGCATCTCCTCGCGATTCCACCCGCCACCGATGCCCAGCATCACGCGCCCGTTCGAGAGCTGGTCCAGTGTCGCCACCTCCTTCGCCAGCATGATCGGGTCACGCTCCACGATCAGCGCGATGCCTGTCGCCAGCTTGATCTTCTCCGTGGTAGCGGCAATCGCGCCAAACGCGACGAATGGGTCCAGCGTGTGCGAGTACTCCATCGGCAGATCGCCGCCGCCCGGGTACGGGGACTCGCGATTGGTCGGGATGTGCGTGTGCTCCGGGAAGAAGAGCGACTCAAACCCTCGATCCTCGGCCGCACGACCGAGCGTGACCGGGTCGATCGCATAGTCTGCCGGGAACATCAGAACGCCGAACTTCATGGGGGCCTCCTCGCCTCGGCGCGATGGTACCCCTCGGCCGGATGCGCGGGCAGTGTCGCTACGCGAGCGCCTTCGATGTGTCGATCCGGCTCGCGACCCGCAACGCCCGCTCAATCGCCCGTTCGACGATCTGCACGCCACGCTCGTGCGACATGTCGAGTGATCCGATCAGGATCACACCGCGGTGCAGCACCCAGAGCTGGGCCAGTTCGTACTCGCGCTGTAACTGCTCCCAGGAGTAGTCGGTGACGCCGTGCCCCACCAGCGCTGCGTGGTATCGATGCAGCAGATCGTCCTCGGCAGCATCTGCCACATCCGGGTCCAGGTTCGGGCGCAGGAAGTAGGCAACGTCTGTCAGCGGATGCCCGGACGAAACCCCCTGGAAGTCGATCATCCCCACCGGCGTCTCTTCACCGTCGTAGAACGTGAGGTTGTCCATCCGATAGTCGCCGTGCACCAGCGTCTGCGTGCCACCGCCAATACGGCGCAGCAGCTCCGGCCCGTTCGCCGTCACCCAGTCGATCACCGCTCGCGTCGGCGCATCGATCTGCGAACGGAATCGCTCGTCGAACACCGGGAACGCGCGCTCGTACAGCCCATGCACCACCAGCGGCGTGTCGTCTTGCCGCACGATCCACTTCCGATTCAGTACCGGGTTGTTCCAGTACGTCGCGTGGAACTCCGCCAGCACCTCCAGCGCGTTCCCCGCCTCCTCCACCGTCGCTCCGGCCACCTGATCGCCGATGCGCGTCTCACCGAGGTCCTCCATCAGCACGATGTACCGGCGGTCCGTCTTCCCCGCCGCCGTCGCCAGCCGATCCAGTAGCCACAGCGTCACCTGCTCCGGCAGCGCCCCCAGTACCCGGGCAGCAATCGCCGCCGATGCCGGCTCATCCTCGAGGTCTGCGAAGTAGCACTGCGGCATCCGGATCTTCGTGTGCTGCGCCAGTTCGTTGTAGAAGCGCACCTCGTTCTCGTAGGCCGAGAACATCACGCCCAGCCCTCGGTTCTCCGGCTTCGTCGTCGGGATCTTCAGCACCGCCGTCTTCGGCCCCGGCGTCCCCTCGTACTCAAGCGAAATCCGCGCCAGGTCGCCCAGGAATCCCTGCCCCTCGCCCAGCAGCTCCCAGCTCATTTTCGAAACATGGCTGTCGGCCTGGATCGTATCGGTGGTGCGCAGCGCGCTGGTCAGCCACTCAGCGCTGATGTCGTCAAGAGTGCCGGGCATGCGGATCGAAGGAGTAGTTGTGGTCATTGGATTCGCCTCAATCTGTCGTCGGGCGCTGATAGTAGCGGACTGACGCCCGTCGGTGGGCTGTATCCGGTCCTAGCCGCGCCGTCCCAGCACCCACGCCGTCACCAGCGTTGCGCCGACCGCCCACGCTCCGAGGATCGCGAACGATTCGCCCACCCCACCATCGACCAGGCCCTCGGTCAGCGTTCCCCGCATCACCAGTGCCGCGTGCTGTGGCGGCAACCACTCGTGCGCCGCCTGCAGCCAACCCGGCAGGCGCTCCGCTGGGAAGTTCACCGGCGAAAAGAAGATCACGACGAAGATCAGCAGCTGCGTGACCACGTTCGTCAGCCGCGGGTTCGTGATCGCGTGCGCGAACGAATACCCGACTGCCGACGCCACCGCGACCACCAGCAACGCCGCCGGCACCGCCAGCGGACTCACAGAGAGTTCGAGGTCGTAGCGCCATGCCGCGACCGCCAGCGCCATCACCGCCGAGGGCAGCGCAATCACCGTCCAGACACTCAGCCCCGCGAAGTACATCGCCATTCGCGGAATCGGCAGGCTGAAGAGGTAGTCGTAAGTCCCTTCCACCTTCTGCTGCGCGACGAGCTGCGGCAGCATCGATAGGCCCAGCGTCATCATTGGAATCACCGTCGCACCGGTCGAGATGTACAGCGCTTGCTGCGGCGACGGGTTCTCGAATAGCAGGCCCAACCCCAGCGCCATGCCCGCGCCCAGCATCAGCAGCACCACCACCAGCATCGGCAACATCAACCGCTGGCTCAGCAGCTCCCACCGCACCATCAGCCAGTACGAACGCAGCCAGTGCCGCACGCCCCCGCGCAACTCCCCTTCGAGGTCGCGCACCCCCTCGATCGTCATCGCACCCACCGTCGTCTCAGGCACCGCCGCCTCCATCCGCGTTCGCATCGCCGTTCAGCGCGCCGCTGCCCACCAGCCGCACGTACGCGTCCTCCAGCGACGTCGCCCCCAGGTCGAACTCCTGCACCGCCCCGCTCGCCGTCATCTCCCGCACCCACCCCAGCGCCCGAGGTGCGTCCGCCTCCGCGATCGTCGTGAACGCGCGCCGTCCCACCTGCACCGGCTCCGCGAGGTAGTCCGGTAGCTCCGGCAACCCCATCCCCGGCTCCACCGTCGA
>JABIST010000013.1 GCA_018700215.1 Dehalococcoidia bacterium
GATGACCCAGGCAAGTGCAGAGACGGCCACGACCGACGCGAACGAGCGACCGATTCGCGTGCTGATCGCGAAGCCGGGCCTTGATGGCCACGACCGTGGGGCGAAGGTGGTGGCGCGTGCGTTGCGCGACGCCGGCATGGAAGTGATTTACACGGGTATCCGCCAAACGCCGCAGATGATTGCGGAGGCCGCGCTGCAGGAAGACGTGCAGGTGATCGGTCTCTCGATTCTCTCCGGCGCCCACCTCGGGCTGTTCCCGCGCGTGATCGAGGAATTGAAGTCACGCGGGATTGACGACGTGCTGCTGTTCGCGGGTGGGATTATCCCGGACGACGACATTGCCGAGGTTCAGGAAATTGGATTCAAGGGCGTGTTTGGCCCTGGTACCGACACCCGCGACATCATCGACTTCGTGCGCGAACACGCGCCGCGTCGCTCGTAGACCGTTGGACGCTTCAGAGCTTGTAGAGGCGCTGGTCGCCGGGAACCGTCGTGCCCTCGCGCGGTCGATTACGCATGTCGAGGCTGATTCGGCGATCGGTCGCGAAGTGCTGCGGCAGGTCTATCCGCGCACCGGTCGGGCGCAGACGGTGGGTATCACTGGCTCCGCCGGGGCCGGCAAGTCGACGCTGGTTGGCGCGCTGGCTCGTGAGCAGCGCAAGCGGGGGCGGACCGTGGGCATCGTGGCGGTCGATCCTTCGTCGCCGTTCTCGCATGGGGCGATCCTGGGCGACCGGATTCGGATGCAGGATCTGACGGGCGACCCGGGCGTGTTTCTGCGCTCGATGGCGTCGCGGGGGAACCTCGGTGGGTTGTCGGAGACGGCGACCGGTGCGATCGACCTGATGGACGCTGCTGGCTTCGATGTGGTGCTGGTGGAGACGGTTGGCGCGGGGCAGGACGAGGTGGAAGTGGCGACCGCCGCTCAGACGACGGTGCTGGTGGCGAACCCCGGCGGCGGTGACGAGATCCAATCGATGAAGGCCGGCCTGATGGAGGTCGCGCAGATCATGGTGGTGAACAAGGCGGACCTGGCCGGTGCTGACACTGCGGTTGCGCAGTTGAGGGCGCTGCTGGCGATCGCCAATCTTCAGTCCTGGACGCCGCCGATCCTGAAGGCGGTGGCACGGGCGAACGAGGGGATTGAAGAGATCGTCGATGCAATCGACCTGCATCAGGCACACGTACGTAGCGCGGAGCACGCGGATGCAGAGCGGCAGCGGCATGTGCGCGGGCAGATCATCGATTTGGCGCGTGCGGCGTTGCATCGCGAGGCGCTGGAGGCCGCGGAGCGCAGCGGCTCGCTGCAGGCGCTGGTGGACTCGGTTGCGGCGCGGGAGCGCGACCCTCGATCCGCGGCGCTGGAGTTGCTGGATGGGCTGCGACGTTCCTGGGCATCATCCAACGATTTCGACGCCTAGACTGACACCATGACACAACGACTGCGCGTGACCTTTGCGAAGGACGGCCCACTGCGGTGGATCGCCCACCTGGACCTGATGCGGACGTGGGAGCGGACGATTCGTCGTGCGGAGCTGCCGCTGTCGTACACGCAGGGCTTTTCGCCGCACCCTCGGATCGCGCTTGCGGCGCCATTACCGGTCGGTGTCTCGGGCGCGCGTGAGCTGATCGACCTGTGGCTGGAGGAGGAGATATCCACCTCGGACGTTGCGAAGCGGCTGACGGTTGCGATGCCACCGGGGCTGGTCGTGTCGGCGGTTGAGCAGGTGTCGGAGCAACTACCGTCGATGCAGTCGTGCATTGAGGCGGCTCGCTACGAGATTCGGTTCGACCGCAATGCGCTCGAGATCGATGTGCTCACCACGGCAATCGACGAACTGCTGGCGCGCGAGACGCTGGACTGGGAAGAGCAGCGCGGTGAGAAGAAACGTCGCTATGACATTCGCGCGACGATTCTCGAGCTAGCTGTGCGTGCCTCGGAGGACGGTGCGACGGTGCTGTCGATGCACCTGTCGCTGCTCGAAGGGCGCACGGGGCGCCCGGCGCAGGTGTTGTTGGCGCTGGGCGTGGAGGCGGAGCCGCTGGAGCTTGTTCGCGCGTCGATTGAATTGAGCGAAGCAGCCAGCGTCGTCAAATGACCACGACGCTCTACCTGATCCGACACGGTGAGACGGACGACAATGCTCGCGGGGTTTCGCAGGGGCGGCGTGACGTACCGCTGAACGCGCGCGGACGGGCGCAGGCTGCCGCGGTGGCTGCGTGGTTCGAGGGGCGGCCGCTGACGCAGGTGGTGAGCAGTCCTTCGTCGCGCGCTCGGGATGTGGCGGAGGTGATTGGGGCGGGCCGAGGGCTGACGGTGGCTGAGGATGAGCGGCTTGTTGAGTTTGACCAGGGCGAGCTGGACGGGCTGCCGCTGGAGGAGATGCGCGAGCGCTACTCGGACTTCCTGGAGCGCTGGCGGAACGACGATCCGACGGACCTGCGAATGCCGGGCGGCGAGACGTTTGGCGAAGTGCAGTTGCGGATGGTTGAGGCGTGCGAGGAGATTGCGGCGGCGAACCCGGATGGTGCTGTTGCCATCGTGTCCCACAATTTCGCGCTGCGGGCGGCGCTGTGTCACGCGCTGGATGTGCCGCTGTCCAACTTCCGTCGGTTCCGCACGGACCTCGCGAGTGTCTCTGTTGTGACGGTGGAGGCGGGTGAGTGGTGGCGAGTTGAGGGGCTGAACGAGCAGTGCCACGTGGCTGACGGCGGGTAGGTCTCAGAGGGCTCCGATCACGGGCGTGCTGTTCCAGTTGGTAGCTAAGGTGTCGTCTCGATCTTGGCTCTGCTACGTTATTTGTGGCGGGTCGGAAGGTTTATTCTCCCCTGCACGGTCTCCCCACACCGCGCCGTAGGTTCAGTGCGTTCGGTCCATCCCAGATGGTGATCGTCGTGGCCTTGCTGTTGCTTGGACTTTTTCTCTATGCGGCAGTTCAGACGGCGGCGCAGAGTCACCAGCTCCGGATTGAGGAGCGAGAGTTGCGAGTGGAGCTTGTGGAGCTGCGGACGCAGCGTGCCGAGCTTGAAGGATTGAGCCGCTATCTGGCGTCCGATGAGTACATTGAGGCGTTTGCCCGTGAGCGCTTTGGCCTTGCCTTCCCGGGTGAAGTGACCGTGGAAGTGGACGCGTCTGCTCCGTTGGCGACGATTCGAGCACCGGGTGAGCGCTGGTGGGAGGCGCTCTTCACGGACTAGCATCCGGTGATGAACTGGAATGTCACGTGACGGACGGCCCCGACCAGCTACCCAGCAATCGCCGTACCGGTGCCTTCGAGCGGCGGGTGGCGCAGTCCCTGAACGACTGCCTGACAGCAGATGAGCCGGTGGTGGTTGCCTGCTCGGGCGGTCCAGACTCCCTCAGCGCGCTGGTGGCCACAGGGCGCAGTCGACCGGCCGGCACCGTGATCGCTGCCTGCTTCGATCACCAGCTCCGTCCGACCGCCGAGACAGAGGGTGATGTGGCGCTGGTGGCGGAGGTGGCAGGGCGCCTGGGCGCGTGTTTCGTCTCGGACGTGCCGAGCACACCGCTGGCGGGGGACGAGCGGAGCGCACGGGAGGCGCGGTACCGCTGGCTGGGGGAGGTCTGCGCGCGTTTCGCGGCACGGATCTGTGTGACGGGCCATACGGAGGACGATCAGGCTGAGACGGTGCTGCTGCGGCTGGCACGTGGGAGTGGCCTGGGTGGTGCTGCGGGTATGCGCATGAGGGCGCCCTGGCCAGTCGAGTTGGCCTCGGAGGCTGCGCCGGAGCTGCTGCGGCCGCTGCTGGCGATCACGCGAGCCGATGTTGAGGGCTACCTGGATGCGCTGGGCCTTGAGGCGCGACTGGACTCGACGAACGAGCTGGTGACGTACGCGCGTAACCGCCTGCGGAGCCGGGTGGTCCCGGAACTAGAGCTGCTCAATCCCCGGACGAAACCTCACCTGGCGGCATTTGCGGCGCGGGCCCGGCTGGATGATGAGGCGCTGGAGGAGTGGGCGGCGCGTGAATTCGCGGCTCATGGGAAGATGAATGAGGGTGAGGTGAGTCTCACTCGTTCCTCACTTAGACGATTACCGGCCGCTGTCACCACGCGTGTATTCCGTCTGGGGGCTGCGAAGTTGGGCCTTTCGCTGACCTCGGAGCAGCTCGACGGTGCGCTCGGCGCGCTCGAGCGGTCGGGGTACGAGGTGTCGATCGAGGGTGGGCAGCTGCGATCTGGGCGGGAATACGTGGTGATTGTCAGGCAGGGCCGCACCGCGACATAACTATAAATGAGTAAGCGGTTGACCAGGCGGTGTTTCGAGATATAGACTTTTTCAGTTCGAGGCCCCGGGAATTGAGACACGAATTACCGATGAGGCAGTTATGCCAAGCCGGTTGACAGTGTCGAAGCTGCTGGGTAGCCTTCTCTCTTGTCGCCCGAGGGCGCACAAAGCACATTAACATCTGGACAGCAGGCAGAATCCAAAGACATAAGGATCTCCGTTTTGTACGGGTCCTGCGGGTTCTTGTACCTATTCACTCACGTGAATGGGTCGAGGTTCGTTGGGCATCGTACCGATTCAAATTTTGCATTGGGAAGCCGGGCAACTGGCGACTTGATGATTGTTTGATTGTTTTGGAGAGTTTGATCCTGGCTCAGGATAAACGTTGGCGGCGTGCCTAATGCATGCAAGTCGCACGAGAAGCCACCTTCGGGTGGTGGACAGTGGCGGACGGGTGAGTAACACGTAGGAACCTGCCCAGAAGTGGGGGACAACTTCCCGAAAGGGAAGCTAATACCGCATATGGTCTACGGACCAAAGCTTTCGAGCGCTTCTGGAGGGGCCTGCGGCGGATTAGCTAGTTGGTGGGGTAACGGCCTACCAAGGCAACGATCTGTAGCTGGTCTGAGAGGACGGTCAGCCACACTGGGACTGAGACACGGCCCAGACTCCTACGGGAGGCAGCAGCAAGGAATTTTGCACAATCGACGCAAGTCGGATGCAGCAACGCCGC
>JABIST010000018.1 GCA_018700215.1 Dehalococcoidia bacterium
CCCTCGAAGTTGTTCGTGTTCGCGATGGTGGCGCTATTTGTGGTGTGTGGGTTGGCGTTGGTGGTGAATTCGGTATGGATGGCGGCGCTGTATGTGACGGGGATGGGCGTGGCAGGTGGCTCGCAGCGGATCGTACAGGGGGTGATCTGGGCGCATTACTATGGCCGGTTTGGCCTGGGAAAGGTGCAGGGAGCCGCGATGATGGTGGGGATCACGGGGGCAGCAGTGGGCCCGTTGCCACTTTCGCTGTTTCGCGATCTGACGGGGAATTACGACGTGGGGATCATGGCGATGGCGATGCTGCCGCTGTTGTCGATCGCGGTGGTGCTGATCGGACATCCCGAGAGGAGAATCGCGGCGGGGTTGGCTGCAAGCGATGGTCAGGTGAGCTGAGGGACACCTTCACGTACGCGTGAACGTAACGATGCGAGTGGCGTAGGATGCGCGGACCGGCTGCACAGTTGGCGGCACGGTGGAGGCTCCGAGTTGGCAGACACATCGGTTGCAGGCGCGCCCTCGGAGGCTGCGCCGCGAGGCGGGATTCGCGGGGTCTACTACGGCTGGTGGCTGGTGGGGGCTGCGTTCACGGGGCAGCTGATCTCGGTTGGTGCACAGAACTATGTGTTTGGCGCGTTCCTGAAGCCGATGACCGACGACTTGGATTGGGGGCGTTCCGAGTTCGTGCTGGCGCGGACGATCGGGATGGGTCTGTTCGCGATGACGGGGCTATTCATCGGCTCATATGTGGACCGGCGCGGAGGCCGGCAGTTGATGCGGGTGGGGGCACTGCTACTGGGCGCGACGATGTTTGGGCAGTCGTACGTGCAGGAGCTGTGGCAGTGGTGGTTCCTGAACGGGGTGATGCTGACCAGCGGAGCGGCGATGACCGGGAACCTGGTCGTCAATGTGACAGTTTCGAAGTGGTTCGTGGAGAAGCGCGGTCGCGCGGTGGGCGTGGCGGCGATGGGGGTGTCGTTCGCGGGGGTGGTGCTGACTCCACTGGCGGCGGTGCTGATCGACGCGAGGGGTTGGCGCGAGGCGTGGCAGTGGTTGGGCGTGGGCGCGGTGCTGGTGTTGCTGCCGGTCTCGTTCCTGATGCGGCGGGCGCCAGAGGACTATGGCCTGTATCCCGATGGCAAGACCGCCGAGGAGGTAGCAGCCGGTGGTGGCGCTCGGGCGGCGGCGGATTTCGCGTCGTCGTTGACGCGAAGTGAGGCGCTGCGCACGCGGGCGTTCTATCTGCTGGTGTTCTCGTTCGGACTGGGGGCGCTGTCGATTGGGATGATCCTGGTGAACGGGATTTCGTTTATGGAGGACGCGGGATACTCGCTGACGACGGCTGCGTTGATGATCACGGTGACTTCGATTCCTTCGATGCTGACCAAGCCGGTGTGGGGGTACTTCATCGATCGGATCGATGCGCAGCGGATGTCGATCGTGGGCTTTGTGGTGACGTCGGCTTCGTTGGTGGCGGTGGTTGTGACTGTGCGGGCGGGGATGGACTGGGGTGTGTACAGCAGCTTCTTCATGCTGGGTGTGGGCTGGGGTGGGCTGATTCCGCTGCAGGAGGTGGTGTGGGCGAGCTTCTTCGGGCGCAGATACCTGGGCGCGGTGCGGAGCGCGGGGATGCCGATGGCGCTGGGGATGGGCGCAACGGCCCCAGTGGCGACGGCGTTCTACTTCGACCGTGTGGGGAACTATGATGGCGCTTTCCTGGCGGTGGCCGGTTTTGGCCTGCTGGCGGTGGTGCTGATTTTGCTGGCGCGACCGCCGGTGCGAGCGGCTGCGGAGGACGCGGCGGCTGCGAGCTGATCGGGACAACACGAGCTGAACGAGATAGTCCGCGGTGGGGTGTGAGTCACCTTGAAGCGGCGCGGTGAGGGGAATGTTTCATGGCTACGGTAGACACGAACGGTTTGTTGGCCGGCAAGGTGGCGGTGGTGACCGGCGCCTCGCGAGGGATCGGTGAGGCGATTGCGATTCGCTACGCGATGGAGGGGGCGAAGGTTGTCGTCTCTGCTCGGACGGTGGACGAGGGCGATCACCCGCTGCCCGGCTCGATCAATGGTGTGGTGCAGCGGATCAAGGACGCGGGTGGCGAGGCGACGGCTGTTCGTGCCGACCTGGCCGTGGGCGAGGATCGCGAGAATCTGATCAAGGCTGCCGAGGAGGCATACGGCCCGGTGGACATCCTGGTGAACAACGCGGCGATCACGTTCTTCATCCCGATCACGGAGTTCCCCGAGCGACGGTTCAAGCTGATGCAGGAGGTGCAGGTCTACGGGCCGCTGCACCTTTCGCAGTTGGTGCTGCCGAGCATGAGCGAGCGGAAGACCGGTTGGATTGTGAACATCAGCTCGCACGCGGCGCTGCACCCGAAGCCGGATGCCGGTGGCCGGGGCGGCACGGTGTACGGGATGTGCAAGGCGGCACTGGAGCGATTCACGACGGGCCTGGCCTCCGAGGTGTACGACGACAACATTGCGGTGAACGTGATTTCGCCGGGTCTGGTGGCGACACCGGGTGTGGTGCACCACAAGCTGATCAACGAGTCCAACCAGGACCGGGTGACGCCGGTGGAGCACATGTCCGAGGCGTGTCTGCGTCTTTCGTACAGCCCAGCGGCAGAGGTGTCCGGGCGGATCACGTACGCAGACGAGATGATTGCCGAGTTCAACCTGGTGCCGGCCGACCTGCTGGCGTAGCTGGATGAAGGCCTGAACGGCCGCTGGAGAGCGGTTCTGGAGCGGCGGCACGAGAGTGTTGCCGCTCCAGATTGATGTCTGTTGGCTGATGTTGGTGGGTTGTTGGCGCGGGTATGCATTGACTCATAGAAATCTGTCTGGCGACTGACAATGAGGGCGACGTGGGGTAGACCTAGGGTTTTCCCGGGGTCAGGACGAGGGGCTCCCTGCTGAAGATCGTTGAGACCG
>JABIST010000085.1 GCA_018700215.1 Dehalococcoidia bacterium
CACTGACGACATCTCGCTCGGGACGCTACATATTTCGGTCGATGCGCTGGCCCCTCCCGGACCGGATAGTGCTACCGAGCAAGATCCAGTTCCTGGTCGGGAGGCTGAACATGGCTTGGCAAGACGATCTGTGCGACACAGGCCTCAACATCGACGACGCGACCAAGGCCACGCTGATGGACACCGATCTTCGGATCAAAAACCTCCCCGTATCCCGCGTCACCAACGAACTCAGCGCGTGGTTGGACCGAGTTGCCTGTTGGCTCATCAAAAGCGCAGCCAACCCGGCGGGCCCTCCCGCTCCAGCCGTCCCGGGATCGGGCGATCAGACCGTTGGTGCGATGCTTCAGGATCTGAGAGTGCATGTGCTGGAGGCGGAAACCAATTTCCGTTCAGCACCAGCCAAGTACTCGATCATTTGGATCGCCGGTCTCCTGATCTGGATCGTCATCATCCCCTGGCTCTGGGACGGTGCCGCCACCTTCTTCAAACCGGACGAACCGCTCCTCGGGGTCAGCGTCAGAGCCTAGATGGCAACCTTCATCGTCGGAGTCGCCGGCAGCGTCACAATGGTGCTCTCCAAAATCTATCGCGGCACCTTCGCATTCCACGAGATCAGCTTCACACCTCGAACCAGCGAACTAACCTCGCCGTACTCAACGCCCATCCCCAAGCCCATTGCCATCACCCCCCAGGGACTCGCGGGGCTCGTCGCTCAATTCTGGGAGCGTCTCACCGCCACCGATATTGTGCGGGTCTTCTTCCGCGCCGTGGTACGCCCGATCTTGGGCGGCGTACTCGCGGTCGCGGTCATGCTCATCTTGATGTCAGGATTCGTGGCTGAGCCCTTGGTCACATCGCTGATTGAGGATCATGCGGACCCCATCGACTTCGTGGATGCAAAGACGAGCGGATTCTTCTTATCCGTCGCCTTCCTCGCGGGATTCAGCGAAGACCTCGCGTGGACGCTGCTGGATCGTGCCGTAGCCCGCCTCAGCGGTACTCCGGCAGACGGCGCGAACCAGAACGGCGCGCCCGCAAACGGCGTCTAGCAGCGCCCACCGCCGACGAACCAACAGGCCGCGAGTTCATCCTCGCGGCCTGTTGGTTCGCAACCTGCCGCCCTCGCCGTGTTACGAAGTCCCAATCGACAGCAGATTCTCCAGCGGCTGGTACAGCTCTTCGAGGTAGGCGACATCCTCGTCCGCCAGCTCAATCTCCGTTGCCTCCACAAGCTGCTCAAGCTGCGTGATCTTCGAAACGCCGACTACCGGCGCCGTGATCTCCGGCTTACTCGTCAGCCACGCCAGCGCAATCTGTGCCGGCGCCTTCTCGTACTTCGCCGCCACCTCGCCCACGCGGTCCGCGATATCGAACGTCGCCTCGCCGCGGTACAGACCCTCCGTCCGCACCCGATCGCGGCCCTGCGAGCGGTCGGTCCCACCCTCGTCAAAGCTCCCCTTGTACGAACCCGTCAGAATTCCCCGCGCCAGCGGCGACCACGGCATCAGCGCCACACCCGTCTTCTCGCAGTACGGGTTCATCTCCCGCTCCTCCTCGCGGTACACCAGGTTGTAGTGATTCTGCATCGAAACAAACTTCGTCCAGCCGTTGATCTCCGCCGTCAGCTGCAACTCCGTGAACTGCCACGCGAACATCGAAGAAGCGCCCAGGTACAGCACCTTCCCCGCCTTCACCACGTCGTGCAGCGCCTCCATCGTCTCCTCAATCGGCGGCTGCATCGGTCCCCGCCCATGCGGATGTCGATGAATCACCAGGTGATCGATGTAGTCCAACCCCAGCCGCTCCAGGCTCGCGTCCACCGCCTCCATGATGTGCTTCCGAGACAGCCCAACCTGGTTCGGCCCTGGCCCCATCGCCCCCGAAATCTTCGTCGCGATCACATACTCATCACGTGCCTTCAGCTCCCGCAGCAGCGAACCCACCACCCGCTCACACGAGCCCAACCCGTACACGTCCGCGCAGTCGAAGGTGAACAACCCCGCATCGAACGCCGCCTGAAAAATCGGCCGCGCCTGATCGATATCCAGCGTCCAGTCCCCCTGGTGCCCCCGCCCCGGCTCCCCGAAGTTCATCGTCCCCAGCACCAGCGGCGAAACGCTCAGCCCACTGTTCTTCCCAAGCTGAATCGGTTCAAGCATCGCCACACTCCCTCTGCTCCCGCGCCCTGAGCGCCCGATTGTGCCCGATCCCCCCACTTCCCGCTGCCCGCTACCGACCCCGGAACCCCGCGCCCTCACCCGCACCGAGTTCCCCGCTGGCGATCTCGGCCCCGGCGGCGTCGCCACCCTCGGCCTTCCACACACATCTCCTCCGGCCCCGCAACCGCCACCCCCGACGAACCCATCCACCTCCGCGTCGCCTCCGATGGTGACAATCTCTACGTCCGCGACGAAGCTGGCCTCACCAGCTGGGTCACTTCCGAATTCGTCGAATGGGCCGACTAACCCGTCCAATCCACCTCGATTGGTGACCCAGCCCCCGGACGCGCTAGCATCCCCGCCATGCTTCAACGTGAATTCGTCTCCCTCGATTCCCCCACAGCACGCCAGAACCCCGCCGGCTTCCACCCTTGCCAGGGCTTGCTCCACACCGACCCCTCCGCTGGCCCCACCGGCCCTGCCGGCCTTGGCCACATAGCCGCCACCGCCATCATCGCCACCCACTACAACGTCGACTTCAGCGAGCACTACCTCGGTCCGCTGATGGCCGCCCGAGGCGTCGACTTCCTCGGCTGGAACACCCGCTACCGAGGCAACGAGCCCTTCTTCATCCTCGAACAGGCGCTCGTCGACATCGGCGTTGGCGTCCGCTTCCTCCGCGACCGCGGCTATGAGCGCATCGTCCTCCTCGGCAACTCCGGCGGCGGCTCGCTCATGGGCGCCTACCAGTCCCAGGCCACCGACCCCAGCATCACCCCCACCCGAGGAATGCGACTCCCCGACGAAGTGCTCGACCTGATCCCCGCAGACCTCTACGTTTCCCTCAATGCCCACGCCGGTCGTCCCGAGGTGCTCACCGCCTGGTTCGACCCGTCGGTGATCGACGAAAACGACCCCTTCGCCGCCGACCCGGAACTCGATCTCTTCCAGCAAGAGCTGCCACTCGATCCAGCCTTCGTCACCCGCTATCGCGAGGCCCAGGTCGCCCGCAACGATCGCATCACTCAGTGGGCCATCGAGGAACTCGAGACCCTCCGAGGTCGCGGCTTCTCGGACCGCGCCTTCAACCTCTTCCGCACCTGGGCCGACCCACGCATGGTCGACGGCACTCTCGACCCGTCGGACCGCCCCGTCGGCGTCTGCTACGCCGGAGATCCCAGGCGTGCGAACTACTCTCCCGCGGGCATCGGCCTCACCAACACCCTCCGCACTTGGCTCTCGATGTGGAGCCTCGCCGAGTCCCAGTGTCGCGGCGCGCCCCACCTCGCCCGCATCAAAGTCCCCGCGCTCGTCATCCAGTCCACCGCCGACACCGGCGTCTTCCCCAGCGACGCCGAAGCCATCTTCGACGCCCTCGGCAGCACCACGAAAACCAAACACCTCATCCCCGGCGACCACTACCTCCAAACCCCCGAGGATGCCCGCGACTCCGTCGCAGACCAGATCGCCGCCTGGATCGCCGACAACTGACCTCCCGTGATCACCACATCCCGTACGCTGCCCGAATGCAAGATCGTTACACCGGAGACATCGGCGATTTCGGAAAATACGCACTCCTCCGTGCGCTTGCCGGATTGCACCCGACGTCCGAACCCTCGCTATCGCTCGGCGTTGTTTGGTACCTCACCGACGCTGAGATGGAGCGAACCGACCCCGCAGGCGACGGCAGGCATACCGCCTACCTCAAACCTCACCAGGCCCCGCGCTTCCGCTCCGCCGACCCCGAGTTGTACGACTCCCTCGCCGCCCTCATCAACTCCAACGACCGCCGCGTCGCCGCCATCCGAGAACGCGCGATCCTCGGTCCCAACACCGTCTTCTACGAAGATCGAATCCACACCCCGACTCCACAGCAGCGCAGATTCGAACGGCTCCAGCACCGCGAGTTGTGGATTGCTGCTGCCGAACGCGCCGTCGCACCATGCGATATCGTCTTCCTCGATCCCGACAACGGACTCGAAGCCGCCTCCGTCCAAACCCACCACAAGAAAGGTCCGAAGTACGCCTACCTCAATGAGCTCCAACGGCTGGCCGGAGGCAGCCGCGCTCTCGTCGTCTACCACCACCTCAGCCGCTCAAGCGATGGAGTAGCCCAGATCCGCACCGTCGGTGCACGAATCCGCGACGCCCTGCCCCGCGACTACACGCTCGACGCCGTCTGGTACCACCGTGGAACCGCGCGCGCCTTCCTGATCGCGACTCCACCCCGATACGCGGCCCCAATCGATCGCCGCATCGCTGCCCTCCTCGCCGGCCCCTGGGCCGCCCACTTCACCCGCGAAATCGCCTGAGTCACCCTCAGCACCACACCTCATCCCCGGCGACCACTACCTCCAAACCCCCGAGGATGCCCGCGACTCCGTCGCAGACCAGATCGCCGCCTGGATCGCGGATAACTAACCCTCCGCCTCCAGGCGCCACGCCGCCCTCGTCCAGTAGCCCCACCCACGGATGACGCCCACACTGCACCTTCATGACCAATCGCCTCGAACCAGCGCAGCCACGCCTCCGACGGAGCGGTCGTTACGCCGTCACCCCCTGGGCGCAGCAGCACCTCTACCGCCCGTTCGTCAAAGCCGCCATCGTCGTCGCGCTCACCCTCGGCTTCACCACCGCCGTTGTCATACTGATCCTCGTCGCCAGCGGTCAGACCATCGGCCTCGCCTGGTCCACCTACCTCCAATCCCACGGCGTCGCCCAGCTCCTCGGCTGGGCCGGCCTCTTCGTCACCGGCGTCGCCATGCACGTCGTCCCCCGCTTCCGAGGTGACGCACCCATCCGCTTCCCCTGGCCCCAGCGAGCAATCCTCACCCTCATCCTCGCCGGCATCACCCTCCGCGCCCTCGGCCAGATCGCCCACGAGTCACCCACCAGCGAACCGCTCCTCATCGCCTCCGGACTCACCCTGCTCGCCGGTTACGCCACCTTCGCGCTCACCCTCGCCAGCGTCCTTCGAGGCGGCAGACCCTCCGGAACCCCCGTCGAACGCTGGATCTGGACCGGCATCACCTGGGCGCTCGTCGCCGCCACGCTCCACCTCGCAATCACCATCCAGATGGCCATCGACCACTCACCCGTCGCCCCGGCACGACTGAACCAGGCCTTCGTCTTCGCCGCCACCTTCGGCTTCGTCACCCACTTCCTCCTCGGCATCTCCCTCCGAGCCATCGCCGGCTTCATCCGCCTCCGCCCCTACCGACAGCGACTCGAACTCGCCGCGTTCCTGCTCATCGAAGTCGGCCTGCTCACCCACACCGCCACAACCGCCTTCGACTCATCCCCACGAGACTCCCAACAAATCGGCCTAATCCTCCTCGCCCTCGGCCTCATCCTCTTCACCCACTCCCTCCGCGTGCTCGAACCTCCGATAGCGCCACGCACCGGCGCACCCGGCTCCTACCCCCGCTACCCCTGGATCCTGATCGCCGCCTACTGCTGGCTACTCGTCGGCGCCATCGCCATCGCCGGGCACGCCGGCGCAACACTCGATTGGTGGTCGTGGCCCATCCCCTCCAGCAGCCTCGGCCTGCACATCGTCACCCTCGGCTTCATCACCATGACCATCGTCGGCTTCGCCGCCCGCACCCTCCCCCTCTTCGCCGGCCGCCTCCTCCACCGACACTGGCCGCTCGACCTCGCCTTCATCGCCCTCAACGCCTCCGTCGCCCTCCGCCTCCTCGCATCAATCGATGGTGCCCCCGCCAGCACCCGCGGCCTCGCCCTCTCCGGCCCCCTCGGCCTCGTCGCCATCTTCGCCTTCGCCATCACCGTCTGGCCGCTCCTCAGCGACGACCCAAAGTTCGCCCTCAGCGACCAGCTCCCGGTGCTCCCCACCTCCCAATAGCCGCACCCCCGCGACGAACCCACCCTCCACGCCACCTCCCGAGGAACCTCCCACCCCCGCCCCGCGTTAGCCTCGATAGACGACACCACCACCACACCGCCGGGCCAACTACCAATGAACCACCGCATCACAACCACCCTCCTCGCCCCCCTGCTGCTCGCCGCACTCCTCCTCGCCGCCTGCACCGGCGACAGCGACGCCCCCGATCCCACCGCCACCCCATCTCCCACCCCCACAGCCACAGCCGCACC
>JABIST010000418.1 GCA_018700215.1 Dehalococcoidia bacterium
AGCCCATTCGTGGAATACCACACGAAGCAGCTCCGACGAGCAATGGACCAGCTACGACAATCGGCGGTGGGGCTGAACCAGTTGATGGATGAACTGGGCACGACCACCGACTTCGATCGAGAGCAGATGCTGCTGCTCTGGTACCTGGCCGTGATCGGGCCGATCAGCTCCGCTGCGTACGCGAGCCTGATCGGAAAGTCGCAGGACACCGCGATCGAGAAGCTGCTACAGGCCTCGGATGCGGGCCTGTTGAAGAAGATCGCAGCAGGGCAGTCGACACGCTACGACCTCACCGAGCGCGTATGGCGGCGTGCACAGGGCGACTAGCGGGCACTTCATCGGGAGTTGGGCGGGTCGCGAGGGCTGTGGGGTTGGGCGATTGGTTGATTAATCGATTAATCAATCAGATTACGAGATTAATCTTACAGATTGGTTGATTAATCGATTATACTTCCAGACGGGAGAGGGATCGGTCATGAGACTTCGGCTCAGCTACGAATTGTCCGACGAGTGCAAGGACGACCTGAACGCGATCGACGCGGAACGGTACGCCGTGCGTGCGCTGATTCCGGGCGGGCTGGAGGAATACTTCGCGAGGCAGGCGCGGATCTTCTCCACGCGCGGCTCAACTGCAATCGAAGGCAACGACGTGGCAGGGGGGCAGGCCGCGTCGATCGTCGAAGGGACGCTCGCACCCAGCGACCAGCAGGAGCTTGAGGTCTACAACCTCGCGCAGGCATACGACCTTGCGTACCAGCTGACCGACGACCGCTCGATGGTGATCGACGGCGGGACGATCCGGTCGCTGAACTCGGTGCTGCAGAAGGGGGCGACGGAGCCCGGAGCGGCATCGCGGGGGACATACCGGCGACCGGGTGGCCCGGACGTGACGATCCGCGCGGACCGAGGGCGCGGGGCGGTCCTGTACCAGCCACCTCGGGCTGACGATGTCGGTCAGCTGATGGCAGGCTTCGTGGAGGATGTGCAGCGGTGGCGCGAGCAGGAACCGGGGCCAGTGGCAGCGGCGCTGACGCACTTTGCGTTCGTTTCGATTCATCCATTCGAGAACGGGAACGGACGGACCGCCCGGCTACTGGCGGACATGGTGCTGGATCTGACTGGATGGTCCGTGGAGCGAATGCTGTCGGTCAGCTCCGCGATTCACGCATCCGGGGACGAGTACTTCGACGCACTGCGTGCGACGCAGGGGCGTGCGTTCGTAGAGAGCGTCGATGCGAGTCCATTCGTCGAATACCACACGCGGCGGTTGCGGCGAGCAGTCGATCAGCTGCAGCAATCGGTCGTCTGGTTGGTTCGTACCGCGGAGGAGATCAGCGACGAGCGTGACACCGACCAGGCAGTGGTGCTGCTCTCCTGGTACCTGCTGAACCTGGGACCGATTACCTCGTCGGCGTATGCCAAGCTGATCGGCACCTCGCAGAGTACGGCTGTCGAGAAGCTGCGCGGGCAGGTGGAGATTGGGTTCTTGACGCGGATCGGCGCGGGGCGTTCGACGCGGTACACGCTGACCTCGGGCGTCAGCGAGCGCGTGGCGCGACGGGTGGCCGAGGAACCGGCGCTGTACGTCGCCTAGCTCTTGCCGAAGAGCTTGCGGCCGAGGGCGCGGAGCGGATCGTAGTGGATGTCCGCGCTGCGCTCTTTGAGCGGGATGATGGCGTTATCGGTGATGTGGATGCCTTCGGGGCAGACGTCCGTGCAGCACTTGGTGATGTTGCAGTACTCGAGGCCGAAGCCGTGCTGGACGGTGTCTTCCCTGGGATTGGTGTCCAAGGGGTGCATTGAGATTTCCGCGAGGCGGACGAAGAAGCGGGGGCCGGCGAAGGCGTTCATGTTCTCCGGGTGGTCACGGATGACGTGGCAGACGTCCTGGCAGATGAAGCACTCGATGCACTTGCGGAATTCCTGGCCACGATCGACATCGATCTGGGCCATGCGGTGGGTACCGTCGGCTTCGCGTGGCTGGAGCTTGATCTCGGGGATCGTCTTCGCCTTCTCGTAGTTCCAGGCTACATCGGTGACGAGGTCGCGGATCAGGGGGAAGGTCTTGAGCGGGGCGATGGAGATGGTCTCGCCCTCCGGGTAGAGCTCCATGCGGAGCATGCACTGGAGCTTGGGGGTGCCGT
The DNA here is from genome assembly GCA_018700215.1 of Dehalococcoidia bacterium. Lineage (GTDB taxonomy): Bacteria > Chloroflexota > Dehalococcoidia > UBA2979 > UBA2979 > JABIST01. Next base: position 2,145 of record JABIST010000418.1, read on the forward strand.
TGACCTCGGCGCTGCAGGAGCCGCACTTACCGGCCTTGCAGTTCCAGCGGACGGCGAGGTCCGGGGTCTGGGTGGCCTGGAGGCGATGGACGACATCGAGGACGACCATGCCCTCTTCGTACTCGACGTCGTATTCCTTGTATTCGCCGTCTTCTTCGCCGCGCCAGACGCGGAGGTGAGCATTTGGCATAGGACTAGGCCTCCTCGAAGAGCTTTGCGAGTTCAGCAGGCATCTGGGGGAGTGGTTCTTGTTGGACCTGGACGCCGTCTTCGGTCATGCGGCCGACCACGTTGACCTTGCCGAACGCCTCCGTGGGTCCAGGGAAATCGTCGCGGGTGTGGCCGCCACGGCTCTCCTTGCGCTCGAGTGCACCCCTGGTGATGGCCTCGGCCACGTGGAGCATGTGTTCGAGGTCGAGGGCGAGGTGCCAACCAGGGTTGTACTGGACGTTGCCTTCGACGGCGGCGTTGGCGGCACGTTCCCGGAGCGATGCGATGTCCTCCAGGGCGGTGTTCATCTCCGACTCGGTGCGGATGATGCCAACGTTGAGCTGCATCGTGTCTTGTAGTTCTTTGTGGAGCGTGTAGGGGTTCTCCTTGCCGCCGCCGGCGAAGGGGGCCTGCATCAGGGTGATGCGCTCGTTGACGGCGGCGGTGTCGATGTCGGGCATCGCATCGAGACCCTGCGCGTAGTCGGCGGCACCGATGCCGGCGCGACGACCGAAGACGACGAGGTCTGAGAGGGAGTTGCCGCCGAGGCGGTTGGAGCCGTGCATGCCACCGGCGACCTCGCCAGCGGCGAAGAGGCCGGGGACGGTGCTGGCGGCGGTCTCGGGCTCAACTCGGACGCCACCCATCGCGTAGTGAGCGGTGGGGCCGACTTCCATCGACTCGCTGGTGATATCAACGCCCGCGAGCTGCATGAACTGGTGGTACATGGACGGCAGGCGACGCTGGATGTAGTCGGAGTCTCGGCGGGTGGCGATATCGAGGTAGACGCCGCCGTGGGGGCTGCCGCGGCCGGCTTTCACCTCGGAGTTGATTGCGCGGGCGACTTCGTCGCGGGGGAGGAGGTCCGGGGTGCGGCGAACGGTCTTATCGTCGTACCAGCGGTCGGCTTCTTCCTCAGTCTCGGCGGTCTCGGCGGCGAACATCGGTGGGATGTAGTCGAACATGAAGCGGTGGCCATCGGAGTTGCGGAGGGTGCCGCCGTCGCCGCGGACGCCCTCGGTGACGAGGATGCCTCGGACGCTGGGGGGCCAGACCATGCCGGTGGGGTGGAACTGGACGCACTCCATGTCGATCATGTCGGCGCCGGCGTGGAGGGCGAGGGCGTGGCCATCGCCGGTGCCTTCCCATGAGTTGGAGGTGATGGACCAGATTTTCCCGAGGCCACCGGTGGCGAGGATGATCGCCTTTGCTCGGAAGAGGACGGCTTTGCCGCTCTCGCGCCAATAGCCGACGGCGCCGCTGATGCGGCCCTGGTCGTCCTTGAAGAGGCGGTTGATGGTGCATTCCTGGTGGACGTCGATGCCCTGGTGAACGGCGTGCTGCTGGAGGGTGCGAATCATCTCGAGGCCGGTGCGGTCACCGACATGAGCGAGGCGAGCGTAGCGATGTCCGCCGAAGTCGCGCTGTGAGATGCGGCCGTCGGGGGTGCGATCGAAGAGTGCGCCCCACTCTTCAAGTTCGGCGACACGGTCTGGGGATTCCTGGGCGTGGATCTGGGCCATGCGCCAGTTGTTGAGCATCTTGCCGCCGCGCATGGTGTCGCGGAAGTGGATCTGCCAGCTGTCCTCGGACCAGACGTTGCCCATGGCGGCGGCCATGCCGCCCTCGGCCATGACGGTGTGAGCCTTGCCGAGCAGTGATTTGCAGACGAGGCCGGTCTTGAGGCCGCGGGAGGAGGCTTCGACCGCGGCTCGGAGGCCGGCACCGCCGGCGCCGATGACGAGGACATCGTACTCGTGGGTTTCGAAGTCAGGCATCGTGGCGTCCTCGCAGCTCTCGGTCGCGCGTCGTGTTCGTTCGGCTAGATCGGGTTGGAGAAGGTGTTGAGGTCTGTGATGACACCAGAGGCGACGAGGTGGATGTAGAGATCCGTGACGCCGACGAAGACGAGGCTGATCCAGGCCCACATCTTGTGGTGCTCATTGGCGATAGTGAAGACTTCCCACGCCTTGCGACGGAGGCGACGGAGTGGGGTCTTGGAGAACTGGTTGATGCCGCCGGCGACGATGTGTCGGAGCGAGTGGCAGCCGATGGTGTACATGGTGAGGAAGAAGGCGTTGAGGGTGAGGATGACGGAGCCGACGCCGATGCCGAAGCCTTCGCCAGGGAGGTGATATGACTTCACCGCGCCGTAGGCGAGGAGTGGGATAAAGACGACGGCGACGTACATGAAGTAGCGGTGTGAGTTCTGGATGATGAGTGGGAAGCGGCTTTCACCGTTGTAGCTACCGGCAGGTTCGCTGACGGCGCAGGCGGGCGGGCTCATGAAATACGCGCGGTAGTAGGTGCGCCGGTAGTAGTAGCAGGTGGCTCTGAAGCCGAGCGGCGCCCAGAGGATGAGCAGGGCAGGAGAAACCCATTCAGGGAGGAAGCCGGGGGTGATGAGCGGTTCGAAGAAGGGGGAGAGATAGAGGCCGTGCGCGGTTTCGAATGCCCAGGCGTGGCCAGCCATTGCGGAGACGCCGGAGTAGAGGATGTAGAGGAAGAGGCCACTGCCGGTGACGAGTGGTTCGACCCACCAGCGGTCGTTGCGCTGGGTGAGGCCGTAGCGACGTTCGAGTGCATTTGATGGTTGGGCAGTGGCCTGTGTCATGAACCTCGCCGATTCCCGAGTGCGATGTGACCTGAGCGCGCGCTCTCAGTGACTATTGGCCTGCATTGGAGCAGGGTCAAGTGCATTTGGCCCGAAAGTCCTTGAAATAGGGTTTTGGACAGAGCTGCGGCGGCGATCTCGGCTTGCAGGTGGTTTCACGACGTTTCCGAGGTGGAGTGCCGCGGGTCAGGTGCTTGGGTAGTGGAGGCGG
>JABIST010000012.1 GCA_018700215.1 Dehalococcoidia bacterium
GCGGCGTCGACCATCGCCGCGCTCGGCGGTATCGGTGCCGCCGCCGCCATCTACTACGCAGGCAAGCCCTCTCCGGAGCAGCTCGGCAGCATGGCCGGCCCTGCCTACACAGTGATGGCGAACAAGTACTACATCGACGAAATCGCCGAAGACGTCATCGTCCGCGGCGTCCTTGACCGCGGCATCGGACGCGCCAGCCAACTCTTCGACACCTATGTCGTCGACGGCATCGTCAACGGCATAGCGCTCATCACCTACCGCGTCGGTGACGGCCTCCGCCGCATCGAAAGCGGTCAGCTACAGGCATACACATCCATGTCAGTGCTGGGCGTCGTATTCGCGCTCGTCGCGATCTACGTCTTCAGCGGAAACGTGTTGGAGCGCTAGGTGCTGACCTTCTTCCTCTTCGCCCCGGCGGTCGGCGCCCTCCTCGTCCTGTTCCTTTCGCGCGAGCAGGAGCAGCACGCACGCTACGTAGCGCTCTTCTTCTCACTTCTCGCCTTTGCCGCGTCAATCCTCGTCTTCGTCAGCTTCGACCCCAGTGTCGAGGGCTACCAGTTCGTCGACCAGTTCGACTGGATCGCACCTGAGGTCGCCGGCTTCAAGGTTCAGTACATGGTCGGCGTCGATGGGCTGTCAGCACCGCTCGTGCTGCTGCTCGGAATGCTCTCCGTCGTCTCGGTACTGATCTCCTTCAACGTCGACAAGCGCCCGAAAGAGTACTTCGCCTGGCTGTTGCTCCTCGAGACCGCAGTCGCCGGTGTCTTTCTCTCGCTCGACCTAGTCCAGTTCTTCCTCTTCTGGGAACTGGAACTGCTGCCCATGTTCATGCTCATCAGCATCTGGGGCACCGGTCGCGCTCGCTACAGTGCAATGAAGTTCCTCATCTACACGCTCGCCGGCTCCGCCCTCATGCTCGTCGGCTTCCTCGTACTCGGATTCGAGGTCGGTTCCTTCGAGATCGCCAGGATCGCGGAGGCGACACTGGACGAACCGCTGGTCCCGCTGGCACTGCTGTTCTGGGCGATCCTGCTCGCGTTCCTCGTGAAGCTGCCAGTATTCCCCTTCCACACATGGCTGCCTGACGCCCACACCGATGCACCGACAGCCGTCTCCGTGATGCTGGCCGGCGTGCTGCTGAAGATGGGCGGCTACGGCATCCTCCGTATCGTCCTCCCAATCTTCCCGGACCAGGCACATGACTTCCGCTATCTCTTGGCGGGAATCGCAGGCTTCTCAGTTGTCTACGGCGCAGTGATCACACTGCAGCAGAAGGACCTCAAGCGACTCGTCGCCTACTCCTCGGTCTCCCACATGGGCTACGTGCTACTCGGGATCTCCGCGCTCGGCGCGCTCGGGCTCTCCGGCGCCGCGCTCCAGATGTTCACCCACGGCACCATCACCGGCCTGCTCTTCGTGATGGTCGGCTTGGTCTACGACCGCACTCACACCCGCCAGATCTCTGAGATGAGCGGCCTGATGCACAACATGCCCGTGATCGGCACGGTCATGTTGATCGCCGGACTCGCCTCGCTCGGCGTCCCCGGCATGTCCGGCTTCGTCGCCGAAATGACCACGTTCCTCGGCTCCTTCGAAATGCACCCGGTCGCAACGATTGCAGCCATCTCCGGCGTCGTGTTCGCTGCCGGTTACATCCTCTGGACCGTGCAACGCGTCTTCCACGGCCCGGCCGACGAGAAGTGGGCGCACCTGCCCGACGCAAACCAGTGGTGGGAACGAACCGCGATGATCATCCTCGTCGTTGCCATCCTTGCGGTTGGCATCTACCCATCGCTGCTCACCGAATCGATCGAGAGCGGCATCGCACCAATCGCACGCATCTTTGAGGCAAGCGCATGACCGGCTGGGAGCTCATTCACCACATCGGGCCGGCAATCGCCATGCTCGTGGGCGCGGGCGTCGTGCTCACCGCCGACGTGATTCTGCCTCGCGGTCGCGGCTCACTCGTCCCGCTGACGCTCCTGTCACTCGGCATCGCCGCCGTCTGGGCGCTCTGGCACGCCATCGCTGACACCGATAGCTCAGCCTTCCAGGGTGCCGTGGTGATGGACAGCTTCGCCATCTACTTCATCCTCCTGTTGACCATCGTCGCCGCGGCCGTCGTCGTCGCCTCCCTTGAGTGGGCGAAGGAACTGGACCTCGCCGGCGAGTTCTACGCACTGCTCCTCGTCGCCACCGGTTCAATGAGCCTGCTCGTGCAGGGCAACGACCTGATCCTCATCTTCATCGCCCTCGAGACCACCTCGATTGCTCAGTACGTGCTCGTCGGCATCACCCGCCGCGACCGAGCTGCAGAGGCAGGCATCAAGTACCTGCTCAACGGCGCGATCGCCGCAGGCCTGATGATCTACGGCTTCGCCTTCCTCTTCGGAGTCACCGGCTCCACCTCGTTGGACGGCATCGGCGAGTTCGTCCGAGCCGGCAACGAAGCCGCACGCCTGCCGCTCACGCTTGCGTTCGTGCTCATCGCCGCTGGTTTCGGCTTCAAGATGGCGCTCGCGCCCTTCCATGGCTGGGCCCCAGATGTTTACGAAGGCGGTCCCACGCCCGTAGTCAGCTTCCTCGCCGTCGCCTCGAAGGCTGGCGGCTTCGCCATCGCCCTGCGGCTCTTCTACACCGGCCTCGGTGGAGGTGACACCATCATCTCCCAGGACTGGGCCATGATGTTCGGCGTCTTCGCGGTCGCCTCAATGCTCTTCGGCAATATCGCCGCGCTCCTCCAAACAGACGCCCGACGCCTGCTCGGCTACTCGTCCATCGCCCAGGCAGGCAACATCGGCGTCGGCCTCGCCGCCGTCGCCATGGGCAGCACACTCGGCGCCTCTGGCGTGATCTTCTTCCTCGGCACCTACGTCGCCACAAACCTCGGCGCCTTCTTCGCCGTCATCGCCATCTCCGAGCGCATCGGCTCCTACCAGATCAGCGACTACGCGGGCCTCATCAAACGCTCCCCGATGCTCTCGGCGATTCTCGTGCTCTGCCTGCTATCGCTAACCGGCATCCCGCCAACCGCGGGCTTCATCGCGAAGGTCTACATCTTCAACAGCGCTGTACAGACCGGAGAGCAGTGGCTCGTCGCAGTCGTTGCCATTGCAGTGATCAACACCGCCATCTCAGCCTTCTACTACCTGCGATGGGCGCGCACCATCGTGCTAGAAGATCCAGTGGACGAGACGCGCTTCTCGGCAACCGGCCCCATGCAGGCGATGCTCGCAGTCGCTGCCATCGGCGTAATCTTCCTCGGTGTGGTGCCTTCGCCACTGCTGAACGCGGCGCAGCGAGCAGCAGCAGCCCTGCTGTAGTCCTCTCACAGCCTCGTTGGCCGCGTACGCTCTGCTCATGACCAACCGCATCGAACTCGACATCGACGACGCCTACGCGGCCCAAGTGCCCAGCACCGAGCTGCTTGCACTCCTCGACGACGTGCTCGCCGCGGAATCCGTTGACGCAGCAGCCCAGCTCACCATCCGCATCACCGGTGACGAACTACTCCAGGAGCTGAACCGCACCCATCGCGGAATCGACGCCCCGACTGACGTCCTGTCCTTCCCTGCCGAGGACGACGACTTCCCTTCGGGCGAGAACCACGAGAGCGACAGCTACCTCGGTGACATCGCCATCTCGGTCCCGGCGGTGCATCGAAATGCCGAACTCACCGGCACCCTTCCGGACCGCGAGCTGCGGCACCTCGTGACCCACGGCGTGCTGCATCTGCTCGGATACGACCACGATTCGGACGAAGACGAAGCGCGGATGCGCGCTCGCGAGGTCGAGTTGCTCGGCGGCTGGGTGAACGCAATCTGGGACGCCCCGCCAACTCACTGACCAGCTACCGATTCGGCATCGGAACCACGCCATGCCGATGCTACACTTGGGCCCGCGGCGCCCCTCGAATCCCCACGAGGCGCCCGGGGGAACCTTGGTACAGCAGCCACCGAATGACGCCCAGCACCAGCAAGTGCTGTATCGCAAATGGCGTCCGCGCCGGTTCGAGGATGTCGTCGGCCAGGAGCCGGTGACCACCACGCTTCAGCACGTCGTTGCCACGGGCACCCCGGCTCACGCCTACCTCTTCAGCGGCCCCAGAGGCACGGGCAAGACCTCCACCGGCCGCATCCTCGCGAAGATGCTCAACTGCGCCCCCGGCCCCGACGGCCAACTCGATCCCGAGTGCGCCGCCAGTTACGACGACGGACGCGCCCTCGACCTGATCGAACTCGACGCCGCCTCGAACCGCGGCATCGACGAGATTCGCGATCTTCGCGAAAACGCCGGCTACTCACCCGCGCTAGGCCCCTACAAGGTCTACCTGATCGACGAGGCGCACATGCTGACGGATGCGGCGTTCAACGCGCTGTTGAAGACGCTCGAGGAGCCGCCGCCACACGTCATCTTCATCCTCGCAACCACCGAGCCGCACCGCATCCCCGCCACCATCTCATCGCGCTGTCAGCGCTTCGACTTCCGGCGCCACACGCTCCCCGACATCATCGGTCGCCTCAACCTTGTGGGCGGCGGCGAAGGCGTCACCGCGGAAGAAGGCGTCTACGACCTGATCGCCCGCCAGGCCACCGGCTCACTGCGGGATGCCGAGAACCTGCTCGACCAGCTGATCGCGTATCACGGCAAGCAGCTCAGCTTGGAGAACGTCCGCTCCGGCCTCGGCCTCGTCATCGACGACCGCACGCGCACCGTCGCCCACGCCGCGATCACGCGAGATCTCGGTACGGGCCTGGGAGCGATCGTCGCCGCCCGTGACGACGGAGTCTCGATGCGCCCCTTCATCCGCGAGGTGGTCTCGATCCTCCGCAGCGCACTCCTATCGAAGGCCGGTGCCGGTGGCGACCTCGGCCTCTCTGACAGCGATACCGAGGTGCTGGCCGCCCTCACTTCCACCGCCCACGTCTCCGATATCGTCTCCGCGCTCTCAGCCCTCGGCGGCATCAACTTCCAGGGTGACGCCTACGACTCGCTGCCGGTGGAGATCGCCTTCGCGGCACTCTGCACCGCTCCTGCTGCCGATGCCGCGCCAGTGCCTCAGCAGCGGCCGGTGCAGGCTCAGGCACCGCAACAGCAGCGTCAGGCGCAGGCGCCACAACAGCAGCGCCGTCCTCAGCAGCAGCAACAGAATCGAGCACCGGCACAGCGGCCACCGCCGGCCAGCGGCGCACCACCGCCACCGAGCGCTCCATCACAGCCTGCTGCTGCGCAGCCAGCGGCGCCCTCGTTCGCGCCGCCGGACAATGGGGAGGTGTCCTCGGAGTTGCAGGCGCTGCGGGATCGCTGGGATGAGATCCGCGGTGTCGCGAAGCAGCTGAATTTCAAGGCGGGCGCGCTGCTTTCGGCGGCGTATCTGAAGTCGACAGACGGCGATCGGGTGGAGGTGGGGCTGCGGTATCCGAATCACATCGAGCAGCTCTTGCACAATGAGAATGGGGAGTTGCTGGCGGCGGTGAGCCAGGCTGTTTCGCAGATCGCGGGTCGGGAGTTGCGGGTGGAACCGGTGTTGTGGGAAGAGCTGAATAACACTGGGCCAGCGCCGGCTCGCAAGTCTTCGGGTGGGCATCTGGTGGACGAGGCGGCTGAGCTGGGCGCTGTGGTGGTTGAGGACTAGGCGGGCCTTGAGGTGAATCAGTTCGATGGGGGTGGGGCCGGGAATTCGCCGATCAATCGGCTGATTGAGGCGTTCCATCGGCTGCCGGGGATTGGGCCGAAGAGTGCGCAACGGCTGGCTTATCACGTGCTTCGAGCGTCGGAGGGGGAGGCGGTGGACCTGGCGGATGCGCTGATCGAGGTGAAGCGATCGGTTGTGTATTGTTCAGGTTGTCAGAATTTGACTGACACGAATCCGTGCCGCATTTGTTCGGATTCGGGGCGGGATCGGTCTGTGATTTGTGTGGTGGAGGAGCCGCTGGATGTGCAGGCGCTTGAGCGGACGGGGGCGTTTCGCGGGGTGTATCAGGTGCTGCACGGGGTGATTTCGCCGAGCGATGGGGTGGGGCCGGAGGATTTGAAGATTGCGGAGTTGCTGGCTCGGATTCGGGATTCTGAGGTTGAGGTGGCTGAGGTGATTGTGGCGACGAATCCGAATCTGGAGGGGGAGGCGACTTCGATGTATTTGGCTCGTTTGTTGCAGCCGTTGGGGCTTTCGGTGACGCGGTTGGCTCGGGGGTTGCCGGCGGGGGCGGATCTTGAGTACGCGGACGATGTGACGCTGGGTCGGGCGTTGGAGTTTCGGCAACAGGCCTAAGCGTCTTCGACGCCTGGTTGGCCGTTCCGGGGTGGTTGCGGTGGGGTCCGTTTGGGGGGCGTAGGGTGTGGGTGTTCTGGCGGATATTCGGGCGGGGTTTGGAGTTTTGGGATGGGGTTTAAGGATCGATAGATGTCTGACCCTCGACGGTCGGTCCCGGGGGGTGGCGGGGGCACGAGGAGGTGCCAAGAGTGGTTGTGTTCTGGTTGAGGTTGGGTTGTGGGTTGGGGTTGATTTGGTGAGGTTTGGGCAGGGTTTTGGTTGCTGGTGGTGTTGGGTTGTGGGGGCGGCGGTTCGTCGAGGTCGGTGAGTTCGGTGAGTGAGTTGAGTTCGTGCGGTTTGTGGAGTCGCTGGGTTGGTTGGGGAGGGGTTGTTGGTGGGGGGGCGCGTTCCGCGGGTGTGGA
>JABIST010000011.1 GCA_018700215.1 Dehalococcoidia bacterium
CGCCGTTGGGGCCGATGAGGGCGACGCGTTCGCCGGCCCAGATGGTGAGGTCGAGGCCGCCGAGGACGACGTTGTCATCGAACTGCTTCCAGAGGCCGGCGAGTTCGAGCACCTTCTTGCTGCCGCGCTCTGAGCGCAGCTCGAGGCTCATGCGTTTGGGGTCGAGCATCGGCGCCTCGACGCGCTCCACTTTGTCGAGGCGCTTCTGCATGGACTGCCAGCGGCGGACGAACTTCTGGTTGGCGCCACCGGCGCTGAAGACCTTGAGGCGGGCGATGGACTTCTCGAGGCGGGTCAGCTCCACCTGTTGGACGGCGAAGTCCTGCTGCTGGCCTTCGAGCTCCATGCGCTTCTGGTAGGCGTACTCCGAGTAGTTGCCGGGGAAGACGACGAGCTGCGGACGGCCGGGGTGCTGGCCGGTGAGTTCTAGCTCGGCGATGGAGTCGGCGACGATATCGAGCAGGTAGCGGTCGTGGGAGATGATTACGACCGCGCCTCGGTGGTCGACGATGATGCGCTCGAGGAGGCGCTTGCCGTCGATATCGAGGTGGTTGTCGGGTTCGTCGAGCAGGAGCACGTCGGGTTCGGTGACGAGCACTTTGGCGAGGCCGAGCAGCTTCTGCTGGCCGCCGCTGAGCACGCCGACGGGCGTCTCGAAGTCGTCCTCGGAGAAGCCGAGGCGACGGAGGGTGCCTTCGACGCGCCCTCGGAAGCTGTGTCCGCCGAGGCGGTCGAAGCGCTCGAGGGTCTCGGCGTGGCGCTGCATGACGCGGTCGAAGGCGTCGGCGTCATCGAGGACGGCGGGGTCGGCCATGCGCTGCTCGAGCTGGCGGAGGTGGAGGTCGACGGCGGCGAGTTCGTCGTGGGCGGTGAGCACCTCGGAGATGACGGTGCCGGAGCCGAGGCGGGGGTCCTGGGAGAGGTAGCCGACGCGGAGGTCGCGGCGACGGTTGAGGATGCCGTCGTCGATGTCGTATTCGGCGGTGAGGAGCTTGAAGAGGGTGGACTTGCCGGCGCCGTTGGGGCCGACGAGGCCGATGACTTCGCCGTCCTGGATTTCGAGCGACACGCCAGCAAGCACCACGTTGGCCGCGTGGTGCTTGGTCACATTGGACATGCCGATCGCGATGGCCACAGCAGTACGTCTCCGATCCGCGTGGTGGACGCGGGGGTTCTTGCCGATCCGTGTGGATGAGCTGGGGGTGGTGTGGATAACTCAGGTTATGAGTGCGTAGCCAGATAAGAACGTTCGCCGACGGCGAAAGGTTAATGGACGATTCGGGGGTCGGCGCGCGCGGTGGTATGGAGGCGGCTTCCGAGGGGGTTCAGCAACCGCGCGAATTCGACAGCGGGAGTCCACCCGGACGATTCCGCGCGGTGTAGCATCGGGCTCCTCGGAAGTAGCGGAGGTTGTGGGATGACGGAGACGATGGCACCGGCAGGCGCAGGGCTGGACGATTACGTGGCGCGAGGGCTGGAGCATCTGTGGGTGCACACGGCTCAGTACAACGACCTGGCGCAGGACGACGGGTTTGTGGTGATCGAGCGCGGCGAGGGGATCTACCTGGAGGAGATGGGTGGGCGTCGGTACATCGACGCGATGTCGGGGCTGTGGGTGGTGGCCGTTGGGCACGGGCGGCAGGAGCTGGCCGACGTGGCGGCGGAGCAGATGAGCAAGCTGTCGTTCGCGAATCCGTTTGCGTATGCGACGCCGCCGGCGGTGGACCTGGCGGACAAGCTGGCGACGCTGACGCCTTCGACGATCAACAAGTTCTACTTCGTGAATTCGGGGTCGGAGGCGGTGGAGACCGCGATTCGGATGGCGAAGCAGTACCACTACAACCGCGGGGATTCGAAGCGGTACAAGGTGATTTCGCGGATCGGTTCGTACCACGGGACGACGCTGGGGGCGTTGAGCGTGAATGGCTCGCCGATGATGAATCGCGCGCCGTTCGAGCCGCTGCTGCCGGGCGTGATTCCGGTGCCGAACACGAACGGCTTCGGGGCGCTGACGAACGACACGACCGGCCTGGATGACATGTTCTGGGCGCGCTACATCGAAGAGATGATCAAGTTCGAGAAGCCGGAGACGATAGCGGCGCTGATCGCGGAGCCGATTTCGACGGCGAACGGGAGCCGGGTGCCTTCGGTGGAGTACTGGCAGCACCTGCGGAAGGTGACCGAGGAGCACGGCATCCTGCTGATCCACGATGAGGTGATCGACGGGTTCGGGCGGACCGGGAAGTGGTTCGCGTCCGAGCACTTCGGGATTGAGCCGGACTTGCTGACGATGGCGAAGCAGATTTCGTCCGGCTACGCGCCGATCGCGGCGGTGGGCGCTTCGGACAAGGTGGCCGAGGGCTTCCTTGGCGGTAAGCGGGAGGCGTTCGTCGGTGGGTCGACGTGGGGCGCGCACCCGGTGAGCTGCGCGGTGGCGCTGGCGAACCTGAACATCATTGAGCGCGAGCGGTTGCCGGAGAACAGCGCGGCGACGGGCGAGTACCTCGGCCAGCAGCTTGAGGAGCTGAAGTCACGGCACAAGATTGTGTCCGAGACGCGGGGCATCGGGCTGATGCGGTCGCTGGACATGAAGCGGAACCCGGAGACGGGCGAGGAGTTCACCGACGCGGACGAGGTGGGCAAGCGGATGCCTCGGCTGCTGCTGGAGGCGGGCATCCTGTCGCGGGCTGGTGCATCGATTCAGGTGGCGCCGCCGCTGGTGATCAATCGCGAGGAGGTCGATTCGCTGGTCGATGGTCTCGACCAGGCGATCGGCGGGCTGGAGACAGAGCTGGGGCTCGCGTGACGGTACTCGAATTACGCGGCGGGTCCGTCTGGGACGGGCTCGCGAGCGGGAGTAGCAGCAGCAACGTCTTCACCTCGAATGGAACGATTACGGAGGCGCCCTCGGACGGTGCCGAGGTGATCGATGTGTCGGGCTGCACGGTGGTGCCGGGGCTGATCGAGGCGCACGCGCATCTGTGTTTCAACGCAGGAGATGACTGGCGCGAGGTGTACGACTCGGACACGCCGGAGCAGATGCTGTTGCGGATGTCCGGCTACGGGCTTCGGATGTTGCAGGCGGGGATCACGACGGTGCGCGACCTGGGGGCGCCGACGGAGCTGGCGGTAGCGCTGCGCGACGGGATTCGTGCGGGGCTGATTTTGGGGCCGGATCTGCTGGTGGCAGGCGCGCCGATC
>JABIST010000010.1 GCA_018700215.1 Dehalococcoidia bacterium
CCTTCTTGTGCTTCACAGGAGATCGACCGTCCCATCGCTAGTCGACTACCTCCGCGGCCTCGTCCTCGTCCTCCGGCTCCGTCTCCGTCACCTCGCGCCAGCGGCGGGTGACCGCCCCCTGAATCACAAAGAACCACACCATCGCCACCACCACCAGCCCAATCCGCAACGCCGGGTGCTCCTTCAGACGGCCGTCATCGGTCAGAATCGCGCTGCCAAAGAGCGCCCCGGCGCCAACCCAGATCAGATTCGCGATCACCGCCCCGGTGTAATCCAACGGCATCCACACGCGCATCGGCATCCGGATCGCGCCTGCCCCAAACGGCCCAACCGCCCTCGTCACGTTATGCAGGTGGTAGAACGGGATAATCCAGCGCGTGCTGCTACCAATCAGCGACTCACCCAGGCGCAACGCCGGCCCAAGCCGGGTGCCAACCAGGAAACGCGAACCCCAGCGCCCCAGGCTATAAGAGACCGTGTCCCCAATAATCGTGCCGCTGATCGCCAGCGCCAGCACCAGCGCCAACGTAGACCAGTCCCCGGCTGAATAGGCTCCACCAAGAAACATCAGCGCCACGCCAGGGAAAACCACCCCCAGCCCAACCGTCGCCTCCACCAGCGCCGCAAAGAACACAATCGGCGTGCCAAACCGGTCAAACAGGCTATTCAGAAAGAGAAAAATCTGGTCCGTCAGCCAATTCAGGCCGTCCAGCGGCGCAGTCAACAGATCGATAACTACGTCCACGCGATACGCTCCGTATTGGGTGAGAGAAACGCTCGTTGACCGAAGGTGTGGCAACTTCCTACACTCATTCGACCCAACGCATCTTGGAATGTGGTGCCATGTTCGCGATCATCCGCTCCGGCGGCAAGCAATACCGTGTGCGCGAAGGCGACCACATCAGTGTGGACAGCCTGGACGTACCTGAAGGTTCTGAAGTGACCCTGGACGAAGTGCTCGTCATCGAAGGCGATTCCGGCACCTCGGTCGGCACGCCACTCGTTGCAGGCGCCGCCGTCAAGGCGACCGTCGAAGGCCACGAGCGTGCGAAGAAGGTCACCTACTTCCACTACAAGAACAAAACGCGCCAGAAGCGCACGCGCGGCCACCGGCAGCACCAGACCCAGCTGCAGATCACCTCGATCGCGGCCGGCTAACCGGGCGAACGGAGCTCAACCATGGCACACAAGAAATCTGGTGGTTCGACCCGCAACGGTCGCGACTCAGAGTCGAAGCGCCTCGGCGTCAAGCGGCACGATGGCCAGGAAGTGACCGCCGGGTCAATCCTGATCCGCCAGCGCGGCACTCGCTTCCACCCCGGTGCCAACGTCGGCGTCGGCCGGGACTTCACCCTCTTCGCACTGACCGCCGGTGTCGTCCGCTTCAGCCCCTACGCCAAGGGCCGCCGCAAGCAGGTATCCGTCCTCCAGGAGGCGTCGTGAAATCCGACATCCATCCCGAGTACCACGCCGTCCTCTTCCACGACGTCTCGAACGGCTTCGAGTTCGTCACTCGCTCCACCATGACCTCCGAGGAGCGCCGCACGCTCGATGACGGCACCGAAGCCTACGTCGTGCGCCTGGACATCACCGCCAACAGCCATCCGTTCTTCACCGGTGAGCAGCGCATGGTCGACACCGCCGGGCGTGTCGAGCGCTTCCGCCGTCGTTACCAACGAGGTGCCGACGAGGCCGCCCCCGCCGACGAGAGCGCAGCCACCGAAGAGTAGCTTGCACCAACCTCGCTCAATCGCGACACAACGCCTCCGGAGACGGAGGCGTGTTTGTTTCCCGTTGGTCCCGCCACCGATCGACAAACTCCCTGCCAAAAGCCCGTACCATCCGGTACCTCCCTTCGGCGGATCGCCAGGGGACGAATGCACCTCAGATCTCCTTGCCGATGCCTCTGGCTCTCTCCCTTCCTCGGTCCATCCTCAAGTGAGAGAAAGGAGCACATGAGCCATGTCAGACACAGCAATGTTTATCGGCTGGGGCACGGCAGTTCGCGACCGCGAGGAGCAGGCCACCATGGTCTTCGGCGAGGCGTCCGATTACTGGAAGAAGCTCCAGGACGCCGGCGACATCGAGAGCTACGACGTCTTCATGCTTGAGCCGCACGGCGGCGACCTGACCGGGTTCGCCGTCCTCAAGGGAGACACTCAGCACCTCGGCAGCGTGCATGCCAGCGATGAGTTCCAGAAGCTGATCACACGCGCCAGCCTCGTCGTCGAGGGATTCGGTGTGGTCAACGCCACCAGCGGCAACGCCGCTGCGGAGCAGATCGGCATGTCCGCCTCCATGGCCGCCAGCATGAACTGACCGCCGCGAAACGTCACGAGCACGCTTCCAGCTCGCGACAGCAGCGCCTCTCGTCCCCGAGGGGCGCTACTCCTTCCCCAGCTCCCCCAGCCGCCCATCAATGAACCGCAGCACCTCATCCGCAATCGCAATCGCCCGCTTCGAATCCTGCTCGTCGTACGCCTCCCACGGCACCCCCGCCGGCATCCCGCTCGGATACCGCGCCCCCAGGTAGTGCTTGTCCAGCCGCCCCGCACTCGACTTCACGAGGTCAAACGAAGCATCGAACGCCATCGCGTCCTCGCACAGGTCCGCCAACCCATGCCCCCACACCTGCTCCGCCCCACGCGCGTACAGATACGCCGCCACCGCCTTCTCCGCCGCCTGGTGGCTCAGGAAGCACG
>JABIST010000151.1 GCA_018700215.1 Dehalococcoidia bacterium
AGCGGTTCAGCCGCAGCGCCTTCGCCAGCAGGCGCAGACTGTCGTGCCGCGCGGTGATCTTGCAGACTCTCTGGTTTCATGACCGTGTCCGGGCGCTTCAACAAAGGACGCTCCTCGGACGCAGTGACCTCGTTGTCTTCAACGAGCTGCGCCTCTACAGCAGCTTCCCAATCACAACCAGCCGTTCGCTGTAGTCCTGACCGGGAAAACAGGTGATGAGTGTCAAAGTAGCGTCATGCGTCTGACTCATCACGGACGTCGCATCCGCTGCGACAACCTTGATCTCCGTAACTGAGTATCGGAACTTTCGGTCCCCGCTGTAGACCTCAATAATGTCTCCGGCTTTTACACCTGGCAGGTCCTGAAACACAGCCGTATTGCCCCGCGTTGCCACGTGGCCACCAATCACTGTGTTTCCAGGCTGTCCCGGTGGTGCCGTCCCCACATACTGGCCGGCTTCCAGTTGAGGCACGTCATAACGCAGGAGACCACCTTGGAACGTGTAGCCCACACTGCGTACCTCGGAATCAATCCCCACGGACTGCACCACAACACGCGTCGCACCGCGCACGTTGAACAGCGTCTCACCCGCTTGCAGGAACGGCTGCGGCTCAACCGGCTCCACTGCCACCGCCAGCGGTTCCGGCGCTGCATCGCCGCCCACCGCAATCCGGAACGCCGCCACGGAAGCCGCCTCTTCTGCTGCCGCGCTCAGCAACGGCTGCTCCTGGCCAGTGCCCGCAAAGGTAATCCCCGCCACCACCGCCAGCAGCCCAAGCACAAACCCCGCCAGTGCGTGTGTCGCACCAGTCGCTCGGCGCCCCGCTGGGCGGCCACTACGGACGGTTGGTTGGGGGCGCGGGGAACGGCTCATCGGTAGCTCCTGCGGTCGTCACGTGGTGAAACCGTCGCCGAAGAGCGACAGTGTCCTCCACCCAGATCATCGTCAGGAGACGCGGTCGATGTAGCCCTGTTGTTCGCGAGGTGTTCGGTACGCCTGGATCGCCCGCGTGCCGTGCCGCAGCACCGGCAATTCAGCCGCCAACTCTGCCAACTTCTCGCTCAAGAACCGCTCGTTCTGCTCGTCGTGCTCAACAATCCCGCGAATCACCGTATCCAGTGCCAGACTGTCATCCTGCTGGTTATGTTCGTTCAGCTCCGTCGGGAACATCACCACGTTCTCTGGGAGCTCAACCGTCGCTTCCACCAGCTGCTGGAGCTGCGAGATCAGATCGTCGCGCTCGTCCAGAATCTGCATGAACGTATCCATGTCATCGCGCTCCAGCGCCGCACGCTGAGCACGTGCTCGCTCAAATACCGAGCACAGAATCTCGAACTTCTCGGCGGCAAATCCATCTGGCATCAACGGTCCCTCAGTCACCGGCGGCCCCGCTTTCACGTATCGGCGGCGCACCGTGTACCACGTTCGCCCAGGCGTCGCGTACCGGCACCACCAGCCCAATCACCTCGTCCACCGCAGAGCGATCCTTGCGCGTGTTCGCGTGGATCAACTGACGGAACATGTAGTCGTAGAGCGGGACAAGCTGTTCAGCCAGCTCGGACGCCGGGTCCAGACTGGCGCGCAGTTCCAGCGTGATCGCCTGCGCTCGAGTCAGCCCGTCGTTCACGCGCTCGGACTCGTTCGCGTCGAACCCCGCCAGAGCGCGGGACAGGTTCTTCAGCAGGGCATCGTAAAGCAACACCACAAGCTCACCCGGAGATGAAGTCTCTGCTTGTATTCGCTGATATGCCCCGTAACCCACTGCCTGCACCGCTCCCCCTTCAATGGCGAATCCCCGTTCCATCGCTGAAACGTTCGTCTCCCCTTCACCATCGGCAATAAACATCAGTCCGTGGTCAGGGGGACTGCTAATTCGCCGCCGCCCGAACGCTCACCCTGCCAAGGAGCGCCCTACTTCGGCTGGTTCGCGTTCATCTGCGCCACCATGCCGGTCAGCGCCTGCCCCTGCTGCTGTAGACGTCCAATCGTCTGCTCCAGAGCGGTGAACTGCCGCGACAAGAACAGCTCTCGCGCCTCCGCCCGCTTCTCCAACCGCTCGATCTGCTCTTCGATGATGTCAATTCGCGCGTCATACTCTTCATCACGGATGTCGAACGTGCCGCCGGTTCGCGTCAGCGTGTCCACGTAGTCATGCATCGCCAGACCAATGCCGCGCTCAGTTGCCGCGATCGTGATCGTGTCCGTGCCAGCCACCAGCACCCCGGCCGCCGTCAGCGTCACACCGGGGATAATCGTTGTGTTCGTCCCGCTCGCGGCAATCGAGCCTGTCTGTGTCACCGCCGTGGACCCGTCGTCCGGCTGGAACACTACCGTCAGCCCCCCCGACGCCGTCGACGTGATCGAATACGTACCTGCTTTCGTCGCCGCCGTCGGCGTCCCGGTCAGCGAGGCAAGCGAGCCCGTACCCCCCGCGTCCAGCGCTGCACTCGCCGCGAACGTCGAGAAGAGCTGTGCCACACCATCAGCGTTGTCCAGCAGCGCCGCCTGCAACTTCGCCTCGTCCAGCACCAGCGTCTGCGTCGTGCCGATCGCCGAGCCAACCACACCGAAGCTAATCCCAACGTCACTCAACGTTCGCAGATCGCCAGGAACTCCGAATGCCGCACCAGTGAGAATCGACTGCATCGACGATTTAGCTCGCCGCAGCGTCCCGTCACCCAGTAGCAGACCGTTGTCCCCGTCCTCCACGAACGCCGTCATCCGGTCGATCAACGTCTGCGTCTCGTTGTACTTCTCCACAAACCCCGCCGCAGCCGCAGACGCGGACGCAGAGTCATGTCTGACTTCAACATTGACCGATGTCGTGGTCACACCAGTGAGCGTCAGCGTCACACCCACCACCGCCGACGTCACCGTGTTTGAGTTCGAGTACTGAACCGCGCCGCCATCAATCTGGTACTCCGCGTTCGCGCCGGTCTCCTGCACTGCTGCCAGCAGCCCCACCTGTGCCAGGAAATCCCCCGCAACATCGTTCAGCTGAATCGCCGTCGATCCGGAAGCGTCCTGTGACAGCACCACCTTGTCGGCGAACGGGTCATAAAATGCCGTCACCCCAGCGCTGGATTGATTGATCTTGGTGATCAGCCCGGACATCGAATCGGTCCCCGTGTCGTAGTCGAACTCCACACCGTTGATCTCAAAGGTGCCAACCGCGATCAGAACGTTTGCCAGGTTCGCGTCCACCAGCGTCTCGGTGACCTGCGTCCCACCCATCCCACGCACGCCATCACGAGTCGTCGTCCCAGGCGATTCCAGCAAGTGCGTCACGGCCAGGAAATTGCTCGTATCGCCACCAGCACCCAGGTACACGCTCTGTGCCCCATCGAAGGGATCGTCCTCAATTCGGAGAATGTTCGGGCGCGCGTCAGCGTCGTTCTGAATACTCGCAATCACGCCGGCGCCGGAGAGATTGATCATGTTGATCACGTCATCCAGCGAGATCAGATCCGTGCCGGCGGTCTCTGTACCAATTTTCGCGCCAAGACCATCGAGCAGGTTCACCGATTCGAGGAAGTTCCCCGTCGTATCCACAAGCGTGATCAGCGCCGGTCCGTTCGTATCCGAGGTCAACGTCAACTGCTTCGTTGCATCATCGAACGATGCAGTCACGCCAGCGGCAGACTGATTGATCCGTGTCACCACGTCGTTCAGTGTGTCCAGCGTGTCATCGAACGCGATCGTCACGCCGTTGATCTGGAAATCCCCGGTCGTCGGCACAATATCGAAGCCCGCGGCGTTCAGCGCCACTGCCGGATCCGCCGCCGCCCCAATCGATGCCGAGCTGACGATATTCGTCGCCGTCGCCTCCGGGATCGTGAATTCCGTGCTGTTAATCGTGAATGTCCCGGCTGCGAACGGGTCCACAAACCCTGCCGTATCAAGCGATACAGCCGAGTTGATCGCATTGCCCGCCGCCGCCGCGCTGCGCGCTCGCGTCGATGTCGCAATCTGCAACACGTCCACGTCGAACGAACCCAGCGGCGCACTGCCGTTCGCGGTGGCCTGCACCTTGCCAACATCAACCGTCTGTGCCAGCACGCTTGTACTCTGCGTCGTAAACGTGGCTGGCTTACGCAAGCTATCCAGTGACCCAAGCAGGGAACTGAAGGCAGTCCCCACCTGCTGCAGCGCCTGCCGCTTCTCATCCTGCTGGAACATTCGGAACTGGGCGGCCTCAATCGGCCGCCGCTGAATCGCCATCAACGAGTCAATGATCGCGTTGGTATCCAGCCCGGAAGCGATCCCGCCGAATGAGATTCGGTCGCCTACCATTGCAACTCCCGGAGCTAGGACGTCGCCTGGATCAATAATCCTGGCGGCAGTCCCGTCTCTTCTGTCAGCGCCCGCAGCTCCTCTGGAGTCAGCAGCGCAAGCGTCTCGTTCCGTTCCTGGTCGATGATCCGAATCAGCGGACCACCCTCGTCATCGGTCTCGTACCGCGCCACCAACGTGTGCCCAGGCGAAGATTCCGAGAGAGCAATCGCCAGCTCCTCAGAGCCCGCCGAGCCATCACGTTCACGCCGCTGCTCACCCTGCGGCTCTCGCCGTGGGGCAGCTCCATCCGGACTCACACCCTGAACCGAATGGGCGCCGCCGTCTGGCTGATGCACGCTGAGGTCAGACATATGACATGCCTCCATCCAGATCATCGTTGGGCACGGGAAATTCAGCACCCGGGAACACACCCGGTCAGCCGTGAGCGAACCCTGAAAGCGCCTGTGAAGGGGTTAGTTCGTCGCCTGAACCTGAATCGTGACGGCGTTCAGTGACTCATCCGAAGGGAATTGGTCGATATTCGCGACTCCGGCGTAGCCGCGGTCAGCATGCTCAAAACTCAGGGTCGTTCCAAACCCCTGCGCCTCATCGTCGGTGAGCACCCAGCCGGCGGCCTCCAGCAACTCCCGGTATTCCTCCGCCACCTCGAACGTCGATCGCTCGGTCACCAGCGTCACCTGGTAGAACTCAACCGGGGTCTTACCCCAGCTCACATCCAGCAGCGTCAGATCGTCGGTCACCAGGAACGTCACCGGGAACCCCTCCGGGAGTGGTCGCCCACGAGGCAGCGAGAACACCGGCTCCGCCGACACGCTTGCCGCCTGAATCGTCAGCCGATACAGCACCGCGGCATGCGGTTCGCCGCCAGCCGCCAGCGCCCGTAACGCCTGGAACAGCTCGCCTTCGTCCGATACCGATTGACCGCCAACCGCTACAAACAGATCACCCACCTCGAAGTCGAAGTCCGAAAGCACCTCGGTCACTTCAAGCCCGTCCGTCAGCTCGCGGTACCGCAGATCCAGTTCCGGTACCGCCGCACCCCGAGCCAACTCCAGCTCCACCTGTACCCCGTCGCGCTCTACCGTCACCGCAAACGTCGGCGTCGAAGGCAACGGCTGCACCGTCACGAAACCTTCAATGTCCCCTGACATCGTGCTCTGAAACGACACCGCCGTAAGCAGCTCGTTCGATTGGCCGCCTGTCACCTGCCACGGCGTCTCATTCATCTGCCCCTGGACAACCGTGGCCACCACCGAATCCAACCCCGGCACATCGAACATGATCCAGACCTCATTGGTCCCATCACGGCGACGCACGTGGTACGAGCCCAGCAACACCCCATCCGGGTGCACTGCCAGCGCCACCACATCCTCATCCGGCGTCTCATCCGTCAGTCCAGGATTCAGTATCTGCGCCAACGTCGGCGGCAGTGCCCGCTCGTAAACGAACAGGCTGCTCCCCAGATCGCCCAGCTCGAACACCCGGAAGTAGCGATCAGCGCCCGCCTGCCCCTCGGTACCGGCAAACGTCTCCTCATCCTCGCCGCCGCACGCAGCGGTCAGCACGATCAACGACAACAGCGCTGCGATCAGCAATCCACGCACGCGACAGCACCTTTCAACGGCAAGAGACGTGATCCTAGCACCGCCCGTAGGGCCTTCGGCAGGATGGCAGAGATCCAAAAAGAAGTGCTGGTGGGGTGGGTGATGGGACTTGAACCCACGATCTCCAAGGCCACAACCTGGCGCTTTAACCGACTAAGCTACACCCACCACGAATCGGCCTTCAGAAGGTTCGACCGCAGTTGATGAGCTTAGCATTCACTGGTCGAACCGGTCACGCCCACGCCGTTCAGCAGTCCGCCCAAATAGCCGGCTCAGTTCGGTAGCAGATACTGCCACGGCTCCAGAGCCCGATCGTTCAACGACAATCCCACGCGCAATCG
>JABIST010000244.1 GCA_018700215.1 Dehalococcoidia bacterium
CCGCTGGCGGCGCAGTTGGTGGAGGGGGCGACGGGCGAGCCGGCGGATGAGTTGCGCTGGGCGGTGCTGAAGGGGCGTTCGAACTATCTGTGTCTGGACCGGTGGACGCAGGCACGGCTGGAGGCGCAGCCGCGCGATGAGCCGGAGGCGCGGTTGTTCGGTCGGGTGGCGAGTTGGCTGCCGGGGACGGAAACGGGCGATCTGTCAGAGCTGTACATGACATCGGATGAACGGAGCGCGTGGGACCGGATTTCGGCGGAGGGGACAGACTGCCTGCAGCGTCGCTGCTCGTTCGTGCAGGAGGGGAGCTGCTTTCTGCTGCGCTCTCGGCAGCGGGCGGCGGGCGCGCACATTGTGATTGTGAACCACGCCCTGCTGCTGGCGAACGCGGCGCGGGACGATCAGTTGTTGCCGCCATTCAACCACCTGGTGATCGATGAGGCGCACCGGCTGGAGGATGTGGCGACGCAGCACTTTGGGGCGACGTTTGAGGTGCGGGCGGTACGCGATCTGTTCGACCAGGCGGGACCGAATGAGCGGCACGGCGAGCCGGGGCTGGCGTGGCGGCTGCGCCAGGGGCAGCGAGATACGGGTGGGATGGCGTTGCTATCGCCGGCGATTGGTCTTTCGGCGCTGGCGGATCAGATCGAGCCGGCGGTGGCCGGTGGGCGCGAGTCGCTGAAGGTGTTGACGGAGACGTTGCGGCAGTTTGCGCGGGACCAGTTCGATGGGGATCGACCACCTCGACAGATTGAGTTGACGCTGACGAGCGGGGTGCGGGCGCAGCCGGCGTGGGAGGACATTGAGGAGGTGGCGGTTCAGCTTGACCTGGCGCTGCAGGTGCTTTCGAGTCGGTTGGGGACGGTGGCGGAGACGCTGACGACGCTGGCTGATGAGGTGGCAGATTCGCGAACGCTGGCGCAGCAGGCGCAGCGGCTGCGGGTGACATCCGACAATGCGCGCCAGGTGCTGCGGCAGGCGGCACTGGATCCGGGGCGTGAGGATATTGCGTGGCTGGTGGTGGGCGATGGCGATGTGCGGCTGAATACGGCGCCGCTGGATGTGGCGCCGCTGCTGCAGGAGTCGCTGCTGGTGGATCGCGAGTCGGTGTTGGCGACGAGTGCGACGTTGCAGACGGGTGGTTCGTTCGCGCACAGCACGGGGCGGCTGGGGATGGACGAGGCGGAGACACTGATGGTGCCATCGCCGTTCGACTACCAGACGGCGGTGCTGACGCTGCTGGTGGAGGATCTGCCGGAGCCAGGGACGCCGGGCTACGATTTTGCGTTGCACGAGGTGCTGGCGGACGCTGCGCTGGCGGCGGGTGGGCGGACGCTGGCGCTGTTCACCTCGCACGCCGGGGTGCGGGCGGCGGCGGCTTCGCTGCGGGAAGATCTGAGTCCTCGAGATGTGCGCGTGCTGGCACAGCGGATCGATGGGGCGCCAGCGCGGTTGCTGCGGATGCTGCAGGAGCAGCCGAGTTCGATGATCCTGGGGACGGCGGCGTTCTGGGAGGGTGTGGATGTTCCGGGGGATGCGCTGTCGCAGATTGTGATTGCGCGGTTGCCGTTCCCGGTGCCGACGGACCCAGTGACGGCGGGGCGGTCCGAGCAGTATGCGAACCCGTTCAACGATTACTCGATGCCGCAGGCGATCTTGCGGTTCAGGCAGGGGTTCGGGCGGCTGATTCGTCGGACGACGGATCGGGGGGTGTTCATCATCGCGGATAGCCGTGTGGCGCGGCGACGGTACGGGCCGGCGTTCCTGGCGGCGCTGCCAGAGACGGAGCTGCGACGGGTGAACGCGGACGACGTGGCAGTGGCGGTGAGCGAGTGGCTGGCAGATTGAGCGGTTTGTCGGGCGCTTCATCGGGCACGGCGTGGGCGGAGTTTGAGGGCGTGGGGTTGGTAGCGGCCGAGGCCGCGGCGCTGGACACGGACGGGCTGCGGCAGGCGTACATCGATGGCATCGAGCGTGGGTTCGAGGGCGAGCCTCCGGCGTTGCCGGATGGGGTGGAGCGTTACGCGGTGCGGGTTGAGGGCGAGACGGTGGGGCTGCTGGCGGTGATGCGCGATTGCCCGGGGACAGGTGATGCGGCGGTGCTGGTGGTGGCGATCGATCCCGCCTCGCGAGGGCACGCGAGCGGGACGAAGGCGTTGCTGGCGGCGGAGCGGCGGTTGTTGAGCGATGGCGCGGCTCGGGTGCTGGTGCGGGTACCTCGGACGAACGGACGCGGGCTGTATTTCATGTTGCGTGCGGGGTTCACACCGAGTGCGGGCTTCGATGGAGCCGATGCGACGTGGTTCATGCGCGGCGGGGAAGCCTAGCGGCTGGGGTTTGTCCGCGGGGGGAGAGCCTGACTGGGATTGTCTGAGGCTCGTACGTTTGTGATCGCGCCGGGGAAACCCTGATGGAATCGCTGATTCGCGCCGATGGTTAGCTGACGGCCAGTATCAGCGAAGGCGTTACCGATGGCACGCAAGGTGAAGATGAGGGGTCCGCGCCGCGCTGCCGCGCTGCTGGTAGCGCTTGGACAGGATCAAGCGGCGCTGGTGATGGCGCAGCTTCCGGATGAGGACGTTGGGCGGCTGGCCTGGCTGGTGGCGGGCATTGAGAAGCTTGAGCCGGAGCAGCGTGAAGATCTGTACTACGAATTCTACTCGGCGGTCACTGACCACGAGCATGTGACGCATGGTGGGCCGGAGGCGGCATTCGATCTGCTGGAGCGTGCGTTCGGCGAGGAGCGGGCGCGCGAGCTGCAGATGAACCTGGGCACCACATCGAAAGATGTGCCGTTTGCGTTCCTGAAGAACGTGGATGCCGACGTGGTGGCCGGTTTCATGCGGGAGGAGCATCCGCAGGCGATTGCGATGGCGCTGGCGATGCTGCCGGATGACTATGCGGCATCGCTGCTGATGAATTTCAAGGACGAGTTGCAGGTATCGATCTTGTCGCGTCTGGCGGGGATGGAACGAGCCGACGCGGAGGCGATCGAGCTGTTTGAAGATATGTTGCGGAAGCGCGCCGGGAACTTGCTAGATGTGGACTCGAATCACCAGGCGGAGTCTGGGACTGATCAGCTTGTGAGTCTGTTGCGGATCATCGATACGCAGACGGGCAAGTGGATCATTGACGGGATCGACGAGATTGCTCCGACGATTGGGGCGCTGGTTCGTCAGCAGATGTTCATGTTCGAAAACATTGCGTCACTGGATGACCGAGCGATCCAGCGGGTGCTGCGTGACGTTGACCAGAAGGACCTGGCGCTCTCGATGCGGGCGGCGACTGACGAGGTGAAGGAGCGGCTATACGCGAACATGTCGTCACGTGGTGCAGCGATGTTGCGTGAGGACATGGAAGCTTCCGGCAAGGTGCGGATGGTGCTGATCCACGAGGCACAGGGGCGGATTGTGGCGGTAGTGATGCAGTTGGAAGAGGCGGACGAGATTGTGATCAACCGCGGCGGCACCGACGAGATGGTGGGCTAGGGGGCTTCGACCCGTCCGGCGCGCTTCGTGACTGTTTGTGGCCCCCTGACGTGGACCTGATCAGTACTTGTGTGGGGCTGGTGGCCGCGCGGGATCCGAGCCTGGGCTAGCGGTTGCGCCGGCGTTCGCGGCTGCGCTCGATGGCTCCTCGGGCGAATCTTCGATAGGTACGGGCGGCGAGCAGCGCGATTCCGATCACGACGGCGAGATGGAAGATGTCTAGCGCCTGGATGGGGAGGCTGAGTGCTGCGCGCTCGGCGAGTGTTCCGAGCAAGAGCGCCAGGATGATCGCGGCGCGACCGTAGCCGGGCGAGTGTTTCGTGGGCGGCGCGGGCGGGGTCGCCGAATCGGTGTCTGGGGATGGGGGCGAGGAGTGGCCTGCCGGTGGGGGTGGGGCTGCTGGACGGTCACGGCGACGCGATGGACGGCGGGTCACGCGCCGTCGATCCGGCGGTAGCGGCGCGGCGCGGTGGAGCGGCTGCGGCGTGCGGGCGGGGAATCGGATGGCGTTGAGGGTGTGCCGGAGGGCGGCGCTGGCGTGTCCTCGTTGGGTGCTGGTTCGTCGGGGATGGTCTGGGTTGCTGCAGGTGTGCTGCTGGTGTCCGGTCGCAGTGGCCGGAGGAACTGGTCGGCGCCGCTGAGCTGATCGAGGATCGCGCGCGGGTCGTTGGTGCCGGCGGCGCGCTCGGCTTCTTCGATGGAGGTGAGGCAGGGGTTGCACCAGAACTCGATGCCGGAGCTGGGGCCGATGACGGCGTCGCCGCAGTCTTTGTGGTCGCCGCTGTTGTAGGGGTTGAGGTGGAAGGGCCTGCTGCAGTTGAGGCACTCGGAGATGAGGGCTTCGTTGTCTGCGGTGTCTTCGCAGACGTGGCATTGGAGTGACTGCTGGGTGGTCACGGTTGGCTCCTTGTTGCGCGCTGCCGGCGCTTGATGAGCGCGCGTGCCTGGCTGGGGCTCCTGAGCGTGCCGAGGTAACGCGCTCGGCGCAAGGTGCGGAGCGATTCACCAAGCGATGGGCCCGGGGGGATGCCGAGGCGGAGCAGGTCGTTGGCGTTGAGATGCGGGCGTGTCTGCTCCCAGCGACGGAGCGATCGCTGGAGTTCAATCTGGGGTGTGCCGCCGAGCCAGCGGGCGGCTGTGCGCGCGTGGGTGGTGGTGCTGGCGAGAGGTTCGAGCGTGTCTGGGCCGGCGGTGGGGGAGACGGCGAGGAGGGCGTGTGCACCCTGGACGGCCTGCCGGGCGGAGCCGGGGGCGTCGAGCCGATCGAGGATGGCGGTGGCCTCGGCGGGTGGGAGTGGGGCGAGGAGGGTGGCGGCGAGGGTCTCGGGCGACAGTGGGCGCCAGCGGTGACGGAGGGCGCGGCGGGAGACTTCGGTGAGTGCGAACGCGGGGTGGGTGCCTGCGAGGACGCCCCATTGATCGAGGAGGGCGAAGGTGCGAGCGGCACGGCCGCGTTGGGCGATGAGGGTGAGTTCTGTCCAGAGGCGATGGCCGGAGACGGGGGCGAGCCAGCGTGCGCCGTGCTCGATTAGTGCGCGGGTGTGGGGGTGAGGGCGGAGGTTGCGCTGGGCGACGAGGCGGGCGGCGCGCCAGAGCCGGGTGGCGTCATCTTCGAAGGACCGGTCGTGGAGGACGGCGAAGCGGGCAGAGGCGAGGTCGTGCAGGCCCGAGTACGGGTCGAGCAGTTCGCCGGCGCGGGGACCGGTGAGGGCGATGGCGATGGCGTTGACGGAGAAGTCGCGGCGGGCGAGGTCGTCCTCGATGGTGGCGCCGAGGGTGACGATGGGGAGTGCGCCGGGGGTGGGGTAGCGCTCGCCGCGGAGCGAGGCGAGGTCGAGTCGATCGCCGTCGAGGGTGACGGAGGCGGTGCCGAAGCGTGGCTCGAGGGCGAGTGTAGCTTCGAGGCGGGTGGCGATTACGGTGGCGATGGAGGCGGCTTCGCCATCGACGGCAAGGTCGATATCTTCGAGGCGGCGTGCGAGTGCGGTGTCGCGGATAGGGCCGCCGACGGCCCAGAGTGCGAGGTGCGCCTCGGTAGCCGCATCGACGGCGGAGTCGAGCAGGCGGCGGGCTGCGGGGTGGAGCGCGGCACGCACGGTTGTGATGTTAGAGGGAGTAAGCGGGTTAACTGTTCTTGACACCACAGAGGCCCGTTTCTACGATGACTTGGACTGGGACGACGTGATCCGGGCAGGCGGTCGACCCGATCGTGATTATCGTACTCAGGGTGGGGCGCTGACGCTGGGAGCAGAGGCGTGACCACCATATTGCAGACCACACGCTTCTCCCCAGAGGCTGATGCCGTGCCTGCCGAAGTTGATGAGTCAACAGTTTCCGATCAGCGTTCCATCGAAGAGTTGGCGTCGCACCTTGGTGTCCGCTTTCAGGACCTGGGTTTGTTGCGCGCCGGGCTTACGCATCCTTCGTACGCGAACGAGCACCCGGAGGATCCGACGGGGGACTACGAGCGGCTGGAATTCCTGGGCGATTCGGTGCTGGGGATGATTGTGGCGCGGACCCTGTACCAGTGGTTTCCGGGGGCTCCAGAAGGCCGACTGACGGAGTGGCGTTCGCACCTGGTGTGCGGTCCGACGCTGTCACGCGTGGCTCGATCGCTCTCGCTGGGCGAGTGGTTGCGGCTGGGGCGTGGCGAAGAGCAGACGGGCGGCCGCGGTCGCGAGGGGAACCTGGAACGGGTGTATGAGGCGGTGGTGGGTGCGCTCTACCTGGATCAGGGGTTGGATGAGACTCGGTCGTTCGTACTGCGGACGTTAGAGTCAGAGTTCGATGCACTGGAAGCTGGGCCGGATGCGCTGAACCCGAAGGGGGCGCTGCAGGAATTGGTGCAGCGTTTGGCGCAAGAGTTGGCCGACAGTTCGACAGACCGAACGGCGAGCGAGCCGATGAGCGGACGTCCGGAGTATGCGCTGCTTTCCGAGAGTGGCCCGGACCACGCTCGTGAGTTTGAGGTTGAGGTGCTGATCAACGGCGAGTCGCTTGGGCAGGGCGGCGGCGCGAGTAAGCAGCAGGCGGAGAAGGAGGCGGCGGCGGAAGCGCTGGCCGTGCTTCGGACGCGCCTGAAGCAGATTGACCGTGGCAGGGCCGAGAGCAGCGGGGACTGGCAAGTGGCAGAACGAGAGGGTGGCACCTAGGTGTATCTCCGACGACTTGAGGTCCATGGGTTCAAGGCGTTTGCCGAACGGCAGCGCTTTGAGTTCGGCAACGGGATGAGTGTGATTGTTGGGCCGAACGGGTCCGGCAAGTCCAACGTGGCGGACGCGATCCGCTGGGCGCTGGGCGAGCAGTCATCGAAGCAGATCCGCGCGCGGAAGACGGAGGATGTGATCTTCTCCGGATCCGACAAGCGCCGCCAGATGGGGATGGCCGAGGTCACGCTGACCCTGGACAACTCGGAAGGCTGGATGCCGATCGACTTCGCGGAAGTCTCGGTGACGCGTCGGGCGCATCGCTCTGGCGACAACGAGTATTTGATCAACGGCCAGCAGGTGCGGCTGAGCGACGTGCTGGATCTGTTCCGGCGCGCGCAGGTGGGGCAGAACAGCTACGCGCATATGTCGCAGGGGCTGGTGGACGAGGTGCTGGCGC
>JABIST010000246.1 GCA_018700215.1 Dehalococcoidia bacterium
GAGCCGCCGAATGGGTCGCCGGTGATGCTGACGCTGATGGGGGTGTTCCGGACGTGGTTGTTCATCCCTCGATACCAGCGCGCGTATTGGCGGGTGCGGACGTTCGATCGGGAACTGGTCGAGCGGTGGCGGATGGTGCGCGCGATCGAGCGGCTGGCGGAGGCGCCGCCGAGCGAAGAGCGGGCGCTGCGTCGGATGATCGCGCGGTCGCCGCTGGTCGACGTGGTGGTTGGGTAGCGGGGACCGCTTCGCGGCACTACTCGGCTGGTGGTGTCTCCTCGGCGGGCGGGGTCTCTTCGACAGCGCCAGCAGCCTCGGGCGCTGCCTGGGCTTCGACGTTGCTCAGGATGTCGGCGAGTGCTGCGCTGGTGGCATCGGTGTTGAGGACGCGCGGGAGGTTCTTGAGCGTGCCGAGGATGTCGATGCCGGTGAGGCTTTCGACCAAATCGGGGAGCTGTGAGACGACTTTCGTCACGTCGCCGGTCAGTTTGCTGGCGCCGACGGAGCCGTCGCCACTGATCATGACGATGCGGTCTGTCTGCGCCAGCGGCTGCGAAACGGCAGCGGCGACTTCTGGCAGCGACTGCAGCAAGGTGTCGATCATGGCTGCCTGGCCGTACTCCTTCCAGGATTCCGCCTTCGTGCGCATGGCGTCAGCCTCGGCGATGCCCTGGGCGCGGATCGCGTCGGCCTGTGCCTCACCGCGGGCGCGAATGGCGTCGGCCTCGCCGTTTCCTCGGAGGGTGAGCGATTCAGCCTCGGCCTCAGCCGCGGCGACGACCTTTGCCTTCTCGCCGGTGGCGACGGTCTCCAGGCGGTACTGTTCGGCCTCGGCGGGGCGCTTCACGCCGGCCTCGAGTTCGCGCTCGCGGCGCAGGATTTCCTGCTGCTCGATCTCGATCTGCTTGGTGCGCTCGATGACCTCGACCTGCAGCTCTTGCTCGCGGATTTCCTGGCGAGTCACCGCCTCTTGCAGTGCGTAGGCGAGTTCGGCCTCTGCCTGTCGAGCGTTCGTCTCCCGCTCGTCGCCGGCTTTCTCGACGTTGAAATCCCGCTCAGACTCGGCGATTCTGGTCTGCGCATCGAACTTGGCCGACTCCTGATCGCGGTTGGCCTGCGCCTCGACGATGCCTGCGTCGCGCTGTGCCTCGGCACGGCGGATCATGGCGTCACGGGTGGCCTCGGCTTCGCCGATCTCGGCGTCGCGTGTGACCTCGGCAGTGCGCTTGCGGCCGAGTGCATCGAGGTAGCCCTGGTCATCGCGGATGTCGCGGATGGTGAAGCTGACGATTTCGAGGCCCATGTTCGCCATGTGCGGCCCAGCGACTTCACCGACGCTCTCGGCGAAGGACTCGCGGTCCTGATAGATGTCCTCGACCGTCATCGTCCCGAGGATCGCGCGCTGCGCACCTTCCAACGTCTGGAGGGCGACCTGGGCGATCTCTGACTGGGGCTTGCCAATGAACTGCTGTGCGGCGGTGCGGATCGCCTCTTCGGCGCGCGCGACCTTGACCTGGGCGACACCATCGACGGTGACCGCGACGCCTTCCTTGGTGTAGACCTTCGCTGTCTCGACTGGGAGCGTCATCACCTCGAGCGAGAGGCGTTGGGCCTTGAAGAAGATCGGGATGACGATCACTCGGCCGCCGACGGTCACTTTGGGCGCGTCGCCGCCGCCGGACCTGATCACGGCTTCGTTGGGTCCGGCTACGTTGATGATCAGCGCCATGCGTTATCTCCTCGTGCCACCGGTGGCCGCTCTGTGGGTCTGGTTGGACGTACGTTGCTGCAGCATCCCAAGAGATTCTGCGTGGGATCGCGGTGAAGGAAGTTCAGGACCGTGAACCCGGGTTCGCGGAACTACCTGACACCTTCAGGACTCCGCCACTGTAGACGGCAACTACTCGCACGTCTCCCCCGATACTTACCTGTTCGCCTTCTTTCATGGTGGCGGACCATTCCCGGTCGCCGATGCGAACGGTGCCAGACGGCGCGAGATCAGTGACCGCCACGCCGCGCTCGCCGACAAGCGCACGATCGGAAGCGGTGGTGTAGGCATGGGTTGAGCCGCCCTCTCGGAGGAGGGCGAAGAGGGAAAGTAGGGCGACGGCAGCCAGGGCGGTGGTCGCGGCGATCAGCCAGCGGTTTACCTCTACCGTTGGTTCGGGGATCTGGGACGATTCGAACCATCCGCCGAAGAGCAGGAAGGCACCGACCACGAACGTCACGAGGCCGCCCGCCCCGAAGACTCCGACGCCGGGGACCTGCATTTCGAAGTAGAAGAGGCCGAACGAGAACAGAATCAGGGCCACCGCAACCCAATTCACGGGGAGCACGCCGAGCGAGACCCATGCGAGTGCGAGGGCGAGCACGCCGACGATACCCGGACCGAAGACGCCGGGACTGAAGAATTCCGCCATCAACGAGAGGCTACCGATTGAGAGCAAGAGGAAGGCGATGTTCGGATCCGCGATCACGGTGAGGAAGCTCTCCACCAGCGTCTTCTTGATCTGCTGAGTCGGTACACCGGCCGTGCTCAGGACGACGGGCCCGGCCGCTGTCTGGGCCGTGCGCCCGTCGAGTTGGTTGAGCAGGTCCGTGATGTCGGTGGCGATCAGGTCGACGACGCGGAGTTCGACCGCCTCGGTAGCGGAGTATGAGAGGGCGCTGGTCACGGTGTCCTGAAGGGCCTCGGCGTTGCGGTCTCGCTCTTCGGCGATGCCTCTGATGAATGCCTTTGTGTCCTCGTTCACCTTTCGGGCGAGCGTCTCTGGCAAGTCTTCGCCCGAGGCGCTGATTGGCGAGGCGGCTCCGATGTTCGTCGCGGGGGCCATGACCGCGAAGTTGGCGGCCGCGGTGATGAAGGTGCCGGCAGAGGCGGCCTGGGCGCCGGAGGGCGAAACGTAGACGGCGAGTGGGATCCGGGCACCAAGGATCGACTCGACCATGTCGCGGGTGGAATCGAGGCGCCCACCGGGGGTATCGAGTTCGAGGACCACGAGCACCGCACCATCATCGGTGGCCTTGCCGATCGCTCTCGAGAGGTAGCGCGCGCTGATCGGGTCGATGGCGCCGTCGATCTTGAGGACGCTGACGTGGGTGCTCTGGGCGGCGGCGGGAGCGGGCCAGTGCGCGAGCAGGAGCACGGCGAGGCCGAGTGCCAGGGAGGTGAGGCCGATCCCGCGTGAGGTTCGCTTTGACATGCTGACGTGGCTCTCCCGGAACTGGGTGACAGGACGATTCGGGGAACGATGGTGGCCGTCACACTCGCACCTTACCGTGAGCCGGTGGAGACGTGGGGCTGAGAGGGGGCCGTGGGGCCGTGAGGTCGGGGGGCCCGGCGGCCCGGGGGGCCTGGGGGAGGGGGAGGGGCAGAATCCCGCGGTGCGGGTTGAAAGAAGATCGGCGGGCCGGTGAACTGGGTAGATGGAACCAGACGAGCAGGGAACCGATAGACCAAGACGTGAGCTGACGGCGCAGCGGGCGCGGTTCGTGGACGAGTACCTAGTGGACGGGAACGGGACGCAAGCGGCGATCCGGGCGGGGTACTCGAAGCACTCGGCACCTCAGCTTGGGACGAGGCTGTTGCGTCATCCGCTGGTGGCGGCGGCGCTGGCGGAGCGGCAGGCAGAGATGGGGGCGCGGCTGGATCTGGATGCGACGCAGGTGCTGGCCGAACTGCGGTTGGTGGTGGAGCGGTGCCTGCAGGCGGTGCCTGTGCTGGACGGGCAGGGGCGCGAGGTTGGCGAGTGGCGGTTCGACCCGGCGGGTGCGACGCGGGCGTTGGCGTTGATTGGAAAGCAGCTTGGGATGTTCTCGAACCAGATCGATGTGCGACTGCTGCGGAGCGAGGTGGCGCAGGTAGCGGCAGAGTTTGGGCTGGATGAGGACGAGGTGTTGCGGGAGGCCGACCGCTGGCTGAAGCAGCTTCGGAATGACCTCTGAGTAGAGACCCGATAGCGAGGCGCTCGGTGGCCCGCTAGTGTGACTTGGTGAGTACGAACGAGGTCACGCTTGCGGCAATTGAGGCGGCCCGGGAGCGGGTGCGTGAGTTCGTGCGGTTGACGCCGACGATTGCGAGCCAGGCGCTGACTGATCGCGCTGGCACAGCGGTGACGTTGAAGCTGGAGAACTTGCAGCGGACGGGCTCGTTCAAGGTACGCGGCGCGAACAACATGCTGGCGAGCCTGGATGTATTGCCGCCGGGGGTGGTGGCGGCGAGCGCGGGCAATCATGCGCAGGCGGTGGCGTTGGCGGCGACACAGCGAGGGATCGCCTCGACGGTGGTGATGCCGATGGGTGCGCCGGCGGCGAAGCAGCAGGCGTGCCGGGGGTACGGGGCGACGATCGAGCTCGTCGAAGGGTCGCTGGCGGCGTGCCAGACGCGCGCGCGCGAGCTGGCGACGGAGCGAGGGCTGCTGTACATCCCGCCGTACGACTCGCCGGAGATTATCGCGGGCCAGGGGACGCTGGGGTTGGAGCTGCTGGAGCAGGAGCCTGAGCTTCAGACGATCCTGGTGCCGGCAGGTGGCGGCGGGCTGCTCGCGGGGGTGGCGATCGCGGTGAAGTCGCGGCGACCAGACGTGCGGGTGATCGGGGTGCAATCGACGGCGATGAACGGGATCGTCGCGTCGTTGGGGGCGGGCGCGCCGGTGGCGATGCTGCCACGCGACACGATTGCGGACGGTGTCGCGGTGGCGGGGCCCTCGGAGCTGACGTTGGAGCTGATCGAGCGGTACGTGGACGACGTGGTGGATGTGGACGAGGAGTCAATCGCGAGGGCGATCGTGTTCTTGCTGGAGCGGGCACGGGTGGTGGCCGAGGGTGCGGGGGCGCTGGCGGTGGCGGCGCTGATGTCGGGGAAGATCGAGCCCTCGGGAGCGACGCCGGGCGCAGGGACCACGCCGGGCACAGGGAAGATGTCGTCCGCAGGGACGACGCCGGGCGCCGGGAGGATGTCGTCCGCAGGGACGACTGTGGCGGTAATCTCGGGCGGGAACATCGACGTGAACCTGCTGGACCGACTGGTCGATCGAGGATTGGTGGCGGACGGGCGGCGGAAGCGGCTGACGGTGGCGACGGCGAATGTGCCGGGCGAGCTGGTGCGGATCAGCGGGGCGATGGCAGAGGCGCGCGCGAACATTGTTCAGGTGGAGCACGACCTGGCGGCGCCAGACCTGCCGGTTGGCGTGTCGCGGATCACGCTGGTGATCGAGCTGCCGCAGGCGGAGGTGTACGAGCGGGTTCGCGAGCACTTAATTGCCGCGGGGCTGTCCGAGGCTGAGCTGACTGACTTCCAGACATCGGCGGCAGCGAACCGACCGAGTTAGCGTTGTCGTGCGGTTGCACCATTACCTTGCCAACTTGAGGAGAGCTGACGATGCATGACGATCTGCGCGAGGCGATCGACGGGGTGTTTCCGGGGGTTCGGGCGGACCTGGAGGCGCTGGTACGGATCCCCTCGATCAGTGCGCCGGGGTTCGACGCGGCACGGCTGCGTGAGGCGGCGGAGGCGGTGATGGCGCTGCTTGAGGGTGTGGGCGCGACGACGCGGCTGCTGGAGATTGACGGTGCGCCCTCGGCCGTGCTGGGTGAGATCGTGGCTCCGCCGGGGGCGCCGACGGTGCTGCTGTACGCGCACTACGACGTGCAGCCGACGGGAAACGACGCGGACTGGAGTTCACCGCCGTTCGAGCCGGTGGAGCGGGACGGGCGGCTGTACGGACGGGGGGCGTCCGACGACAAGTCGGGGATTGCGACACACCTCGGCGCGTTGCGGGCGCACGCGGCGCTGGCGGAGCAGGGGGGACGGCCACCGGTTGGGGTGAAGGTGTTCGTGGAGGGCGAAGAGGAGATCGGATCGCC
>JABIST010000009.1 GCA_018700215.1 Dehalococcoidia bacterium
CAGCCGATGCCGGTGATGCCCCAGGCGCCGGCGCGACCTTCTTCCACGATGCGCTGGAAGGCGGGACGGACGGTTTCGCGGAAGAGGGAGATTGGCGTGCCTTGTGGGCTGCCGGCACCGTCCGGGACGATGTTGCTGTGGAGGATGAAGATATCGACGCGATCGAGTTGGAGGCGCTGGAGGCTGGCGTTGAGGCTGGCGGAAAGCTGGTCGTACACCTCTGCCGCGGGCGCGTCGCCGAGCTGGCACTTCGTCGTGACTCGGACTGCGGTGGGGAGGGTTCCGCCGAAGGCTTCACCGACGACCGCTTCGGCTTCGCCATCGCCGTAGCTGGGGGCGAGGTCGAGGAGGGTGATGCCGGCTTCGATGGCCTCGCGGGTGGTGGCGATCGCTTCGGCTCGCGAGGTTTCGCCCCAGACTGCGCCGATGCCGCCGCCGCCGAGCGCGAGGGCGCTGACCGGGCCGAGTGTTCCGAGTGTTCGTGTCTGCATGGCGAGCCCTCCCGGCGATAGATTAGCCGGGGATTGCGTGGCAGACGAGGACGGCTTAGCGGAGGTCTTTGGTCAAGCGGAGTCCGCGGCGGCGACACCGTCCGCCAGCAGGTCGCCGAAGACCGGTCCGAGGTTGGTTTTGCGGAGAATTCCGTTGCGGTCGATGAAGAACGTGGCGGGGAGGCCACGGACGCCGTAGCGCTCGGCGACGGAGGCATCGGGCATGCCAGTGACGACGGGGAGAGTGAGCTGAAACTCGTCGGCGAAGCTGGCTGCAGCTTCGATGGTGTCCTGCGAGAGGAAGTTGATGCCGAGGACGACGAGGTCACCGGTGGCCTGACGTTCCTGGTGTAGCGCCTGTAGTTCGGGCATTTCGGCGCGGCAGGGGGGACACCAACTTGCCCAGAAGTTGAGGACGAGTGTCTTGCCTCGGTAGTCGGCAGTGTCGATCGGGTCGCCGGTGAGGGTGGGGAGGATGAAGTTTGGCGCGGGCTGGCCGATGGCGACGGTGTTGTTGTCCGTGAGGCCGAGGGAGGTGGTGGCGCCATCGCTGGATTCGGCCTCGACGGGGTCGTCCGTGAGCAGCTCGCGCCAGGTGAAGAGGCCACCGACGCTGAGCACGACGGCGCCTGCCGCCGAGCGGCGGAGTAGGGTGCGGCGGGTCATTAGGTCAGTCATCCGGTGATCACCCTTGTTTCGGGTTCGAAGACGGCCCAGGCGAACCAGAAATGATTGGCGGAGATGACGGGTTCGAGCGCGGTTCCCGCGAGTGGGCCATCGAGCGCCTTGCCGAGCACGTTCCAGGTGCTACCGGTCTGGAGATCGACGATGGCGCCATCGCGTGCCTCGAACGAGAGCGTCTGGCCATCGGCAACGGGGATGAAGGCGCCGGCGGCACCGACGTTGCGACCGGCGATGATGAATGCCTCATCCAGCGGAGAGCTGGCGCCGGGCTGCCAGAAGGCGACGACTCGCTGGCCGGCGGACTCGGCTTCAAGGACGACTGTTTCGGTGAGCACGCTGAAGGGGAAGGCGATGGGGTCATCGCCGAGATTGACAGTGAGGACACGCTCCTTCGCATCCAGCGTCGTTTCGTCGTAGTCCTCAAGCGGGAAGAGCGTCGCGCTTCCGAGCTGGTCGTAATAGGGGTAGGGGTTCTGGTCGTAGGAGGCGAAGGAGCCGGTATCGCGATTGAGCACGGTGGCGTCTGGGAAGGAGGTCTTGAAGTCCCGCCAGGAGACGATCTGGGCGGCGACGAAGTCGAGCTGGGCGCCGGCTGGCTCGCCGACGATGGCGGTGCCGGTTATTTGCTGCCAGAGGGTCTCGGTCTGACGGTCGTACATGATGAGGTCGTTGCGACGGAGCGCGCCGGAGACGCCGAAGGTGCGCTCTTCGCCATCGACGGTGCGCTTGAAGACGATGGCGGTGTTGCAGAGGGGGCAGTAGGTGACGATCAGTGGCTCGCCGCCGACGTTGTCGTTGACGATCTCGTGCCAGGTGAGGATTTTCAGGGGATAAGCGCGAGCCTCGCCGTTGAATTCGACGGAGATGACGGGTTCGTCATACGCGAGCCACTCGTTGGCTTCGGCGATGGAATCGAAGTTGGGCTCGAAGATTGCGCGGATGCCATCTCGTGGGAGGACGGGGAAGATTTCGTGCAGCTCGACGGTGCGGATGTCGTAGTTGTTGAGCGGGTAGTCGCGCTCGATGAAGTCTTGCGTGCGCTCCGCGCCACGGAGCTGTGCCTGGCGCTCGACCTCGGCGGCGTCTTTCGCTTCGTCGACGGGTGCTTCGGTGCCGAGCGCCAGCGGTGTCGCCG
>JABIST010000008.1 GCA_018700215.1 Dehalococcoidia bacterium
CGTCGGAGGTACCGGGCGGCAAGTCGATAATCAAGTAATCCAACTCGCCCCAATCCACGTCTCGCATCAGCTGTCGCACGCCGGAACCAATCATCGGACCACGCCAGACAACCGGCGTGCCCTCGGGAAGCACGAAGCCGATCGAAACCGCCTTCACGCCGTGCGACTCAACCGTGTGGAGACCACCCCCGCCTTCGGCCTGGATCCCTCCGCTGATGCCAAGCATCGTCGGAATATTGGGGCCAGTAATGTCGGCATCCAGCAGACCAACCTTCGCCCCCAGCTTCGCGAGCGAAACCGCTAGGTTCGTCGAAACGGTCGATTTGCCAACGCCGCCCTTGTTCGAGGCAACGGCAATGACGTTCTTCACGCCATCAATCGAAGCGGGCCCGCCCTCGCGCCCCAGCGTGCCGCGCACCTCGGCGCCCCAGTCGATCTCGATCGTGTCGATGCCGTCCAGCGGCTCAAGCGCTGCATGCACGTCCTTGTCGATCGTCTCGCGCAGCGGGCATGCGGGCGTGGTCAGCACCAACTCGAAGGAGACGGTGCCGCCGTTGACCTGCACGTTGCGAACCATGTTGAGCGAAACGATGTCTTGATGGAGTTCAGGGTCGTTTACCGCACTGAGCGCGGATATCACTGCCTGTGGGTCTGCCACATCAGCTCCTTCATCGGTCATTCACATCACAAATGTGTTCTACCTGTGAGTCACAGGGAACTTTGTGGCGTGACCGAGCGTTATCTGTATATCGGCCTTAACAAGTCCCTCAGGGGAACCAGCAGCCTGAATCCGTAGCGCCCCCACCTAGTGCGGCTCCGCGCCAACGGACTTCTTGTCGATAAACACAAGTATACGGAGCCCTCGCCCGAGGAGGAACCGATTAACAGACATTTAGCAGTTTTATTGCACTAAAAGCTTGACGCAGTAGAAACTACAGCGATAATTACGAAACTGAATGTGTAGATCCAGTTCTCCCCAGACCCAGAGGCACCTCAGAGTGCTCCACAGTCCCGGGAGGTTGAGAGCATCGACGGTGGCCTACACGCCCACCGTCATCAGCGAAGGACCGTGACAATGAGCCCCACAAACGAAAAAGCCAAGAGTGCGACCAAGACCCGCAAAGCGGCCAACTGCGTCCACCACTGGATCATTGATGGGCCGAACGGCCGCGAGAGCGTTGGCTCCTGCAAGCACTGTGGCGTAACCAAGGGTTTCTCCAACTCCACCGAAAGTGTGATGTGGGAGCAGACCAACACGCTGCGGAACGACGTACGCGAAGCCTCGCGCTTCACGAAGCCGGCAGAGATTCGCCTCTCAGACGAGTCATAACCAACCGCATCAGCTAGTCCCAACAGGGGCGGCGCCTCTGGCGCCGCCCCTGTTGCTTTTCCACCGCTAGATCAGTCGAGTATCGATAGTCACCGCACCCGTCCGCTCGCAGCCGTCCATACCTCGACACGACGCGTATCATCGAGTCAGTTCGGTATCGCGCGACTCGGAGCTGCATGGACCTCAGCGTTAATCTCGCCCCACG
The DNA here is from genome assembly GCA_018700215.1 of Dehalococcoidia bacterium. Classification (GTDB taxonomy): domain Bacteria; phylum Chloroflexota; class Dehalococcoidia; order UBA2979; family UBA2979; genus JABIST01. Next base: position 1,536 of record JABIST010000008.1, read on the forward strand.
TCACAAGCTGGAGCTGCAGCTCCGTAACCCCGTAATGACCGGGTCCGGCACGTTTTCAAACGGCACCGAACTCGCCAAACACTTCGATATCGACCAGCTCGGCGGCATCGTGTCCAAGGGCACCACACTCCGCCCACGCCGAGGGAACCCGACCCCTCGAACGATCGAGACCGCGGCCGGCATGATCAACGCCATCGGCTTCCAGAACATCGGTGTCGGCGCCCTGATCCGCAACGTTGCACCCGTCTGGGCGCGCTGGAACGTGCCCGCCATCGTCAACATCATGGGCGACAACGTTGCCGAGTACGGCGTCCTCGCCCAACGGCTGGATGGCATCGATGGAGTCGCAGCGCTTGAGGTGAACATCTCCTGCCCCAACGTCGATGCCGGTGGCCTCGAGTACGGCCAGGACCCCACGATGGCTGCACAGGTGGTCCAGGAAGTCGCCCGCCACAGCTCACTCCCCATGATCGTGAAACTCACGCCCAGCGTCTCCGACATCCGTCCGATCGTGGAGGCGGTCAGCGACGCGGGCGCGCACGCTATCACCGTCGCCAACACTGTCCCCGCCCTCGCGATCGACATCGATAAACGACGTCCGTTCATCCCCAACGCTTTCGGTGGCCTCTCCGGTCCCGCGATCAAGCCGATCGCGCTTCGCCTTGTCTGGCAGGCCGCCTCCGTCAGCTCAATACCCATCGTCGCGTCAGGCGGCATCATCTCTGGTACGGACGCGGTCGAATTCCTGATGGCAGGCGCAACCGCTGTACAGGTAGGCACCGCTACCTTCCTCGATCCCGAAGCGCCCTGGCGCATCCTCCGCGAACTCACCGAGTGGTGCGAGACGAACAGTGTCACGGAAATCGGCGAGCTGATCGGCGCCGCCCGACGAACCGAGTAGCGATGTCGAACAGCTCCACAGTCGCCCGAACGCGCTGGATCGCCGAACGCTTCCTCTGGTGGCCACTACTCGCCGGCGTCGGATACGCCTGGTACCTCTTCGGCGCCCGCCTCACCCATTGGCTCGGCCCGGACCAGCTCCGTCAGGCCGTCGGTCTCATGCTCGCGGTCGCCGTCGTCGTCACCATCTGGCGGTGGTCCGCGCGCGATTCACGCCGATTCGCCATCGAAGCCGGCACCTGTCCGCGCTGCTACGCTCTCGTCACACCCTACGAATATCCGCCGATCGCCGGAGTCCGCGAAGAAGCGCTGCACGGCTGGCACTGTGATAACTGTGGGCTGGAAGACGTCCAGCCGTTGACGCCCAGCCGTGACGCCTCGTAGCGTCGTTCAGGTGAACCGTTCGGTTTGCATCGGGGCGTAGCTCAGCCTGGCAGAGCGCTGCGTTTGGGACGCAGAGGCCCGCAGTTCAAATCTGCGCGCCCCGACCATTTTCTCTCACCATCCCACGACGAACGCCGCCGCCCGCTACCCTCGCGCCCGCGTATCGAACCGCGTTCACCTAACTCTCTCTATCCGAATCGCAGATCCTGCTCCGGGAACGTCAGCGGCAGCGGATCTGCAGCGAGCGAGCGCCCTGAGATCTGCTGCCCCGCGCCAAGCAGCGCGGCCATCGCGGACTGACACACGAACATGATCAGATCATGCCCCGGGCAGCTCCGAGGCCCACGCAAGAACAGATTCGGGTACTGCTCCAGCGATCCCACTGGATCGTCCAGCCAGCGTTCGGGGCGGAATTCATTCGCCGTCGGATCTTCCGTCTCGTCTCGCTGCTGCCATGGGAAGTAGTGCGCAATCTCCATCCCCCCGGCGATCTCTCGAGTCCCCACATACGCTCCCTCGGGCGCCTGGTGGAACGTCCGCGTCACCGGCGCGAACAGGCGCCCCGCCTCCAGCAAACACGCCTCGGTGTAAGCCAATGGCTCTGCGCCCGCCAAGTCAATCTCCGCTCTGACCCGTCCGAGGACAGCCGGCCGCGAACCAACCAACGCCATCGTCCGCACCAGCAAATCGGTTCCCGATCCCGTGAACGTGAACATCCAGTGCGGCATCTGCTCAAGCGCCTCCGGCTGCGGCAGCGTCCCCACGGTCCGAGCCCGGCCAGCCAACGCCGGTTCAGCCGCGGATTGGTAGGCGTCGCTCAGCCCCTCGTAAAACCGTCGCTTCCGCCCTCGGTACCGCCAGCCGAAAAGGATGCGCCGCAGCGGACTCCGCACCACGCCCATCAGTTGGTCGATCTCGATCACCGTCTCCTGCTTGCCGGTATCCCCCAGCACCACCCGCCGCATCACCGCCCGCATCCGCTCTCGCGTCTCGTCCACCGAACCGACCCGCGTCCTGAACTCGCCGGACACCGCTTCCAGCACCGGCGCTCGCAGCTCTTCGATGTCTCCCGACGCGAGTACCGATTCGTTGAACCCTCGTCGCCGCTCCCACTCCTCACCATGTGAAATTGTCAGCGCTCGAGGTGCGAGAAACGCCATTGCAGACCGCTTCAATTCACCTTCAATGAACCCCTGGTCATTCGGCTCTACATCCAGCACCGCGCCTGACAGCTCAACGTCATTCACCAGCAATATCTATCTGACCCCAATATCGAGCACGAAACTACGCGAATTTAGTCGATGCGACTGGAGCGCAACCCAGCGCGCGAATGCACCAGCTCGACCGCCGCGCGATCGTGACGCACCTGGCACGGAGGCAACGGCCAGCATGAACAGCAACTGGATGGCTCGCAGTAGGCCCGCGGTCGGATAAGTCGACATGGTCGTCCTCCTTGAAATCGCGCTCGCCGTAGAGTCGCCACAAAGCCAGATTATTTGACCATCAATAACCTGACTATTCGTCAGGTTATTGATGGCACCATTATTTCATGCAATTCATCAAGAGATCTGGATAATTATCGTTGCCAATGAAGTTCGATCTGTTATAACCCATTTGATGAAGATATATCGACATTACAGTCGGTTCGAATAGCTTCTAAGATCCTAGTCGAGGCGTGCACATGCGGCGATTTCTGCTAATCATCAGCTCCCGATTGGTCCTCCTCTTGGAGCGAATCCGTCCGTGGCATCAGTGGCCTGGAAGCCGGATCGGACTCCTCATCATCACGCTGGGCATCCGCCCCCAGCTCCGTATCTGGAACCTGCACGACCTGCGGCGCCACGCCCCCAAGCTTGGTCCCGCTCGCCGTGGCCGCACCGAACAGCAACTCCACCGCGACCCTCGAGGTCGCGACAATGACCTCAACGACCCCGAAATGGGCATGGTCGATGGGCGTTTTGGACGCAACTTCCCGCCCAGCCGCACTCATCCCGAAGCGGAACCGGGCCTGCTTGAGCCCAATCCACGGATCGTCTCTCAACGGCTGATGGTTCGTGACGAGTTCCAGCCAGCCACCATTCTCAACGTCCTCGCTGCCTCCTGGATCCAGTTCATGGTTCACGGCTGGTTCAACCACGGCACACCCGAGCGCGAGAATCCGATCACCCTCGACCTCGCCGACGGCGACTCGTGGCCTCCGGAAGACCGAGTCGATGGCAAGCTGGCGATTCGCCGCACGCGGCATGACGCCACCTGGTCCACTGAAGAGAATCGACCGCCCACCTACCGCACTGCCACCACCCACTGGTGGGACGGCTCACAGCTCTACGGCAGCTCGGCAGAGCGACTCGCTTGCGTCCGCGGTTCAGCCACCGGCGGGAAGATCGAACTGACAGCGGACGGCCTGCTCCCGCCGGACGGTGATACTGGCGTCGATCTCACCGGGTTCAATGACGACTATTGGGTTGCGCTCAGCCTCCTGCATCACCTCTTTGCGCTGGAACACAACGCCATCTGCGACGCGCTCCGGCGTGAGAACCCGCACGTCGATGACGATTGGATTTTCGAGCATGCGCGCCTCATCAACAGCGCCCTGCTCGCGAAGATTCACACCGTCGAGTGGACCCCGGCGATCCTCTCGCACCCTGCCGTCAAACGAGGAATGAACGCCGCTTGGTACGGCCTCCTCGGCCGTCGCTTCAAGCGCAAGTTCCCCAACCTCCACTTCGGCAGCGCCCTCAGCGGCATGGCTGGCTCCCGGCGCAAGCACTTCGGTGCGCCCTACTCACTGACGGAGGAGTTCACCACCGTTTACCGCCTGCACCCCTTGCTACCCGACGATTTCAACTTCCGGTCGCATCGCGACAACTCTCACCTCGGTGACTTCACCCTCACTGCGATCCAGGGCCCGCACACCCAGGACATCCGAAAACAGTTCTCCACCGCCGACCTGCTCTACTCAATGGGCACCGAGCACCCGGGCGCGATCACCCTCCACAACTTCCCGCGCGCCCTCCAGAACTTCGTGAAACACATCGACGGCGAAGCGATCCGCATCGACCTTGCCGCTCTCGATGTCATGCGCGACCGCGAACGCGGAGTCCCCCGCTACAACGACTTCCGCGAGCTACTCCGCATGCCACGCATCAAGCGCTTCGAGGACCTCACGAACCGCCCCGAGTGGGTCGCCACGCTCCGCGACGTCTACGACAACGACATCGACCGCGTCGACACCCAGGTCGGAATGCTCGCCGAACCACTCCCGAAGGGATTCGGGTTCAGCGAAACCGCATTCCGCATCTTCGTGCTCATGGCCGGTCGTCGCATCACCAGCGACCGCTTCTTCACCGATGACTACCGGCCCGCCGTCTACACCAAACTCGGCATCGACTGGGTCGAGGACAACGACATGGCCAGCGTGCTGCTCAGGCACTTCCCAGAACTCACTCCTCGGCTCGCGGGCGTTGCCACGGCCTTCGCCCCCTGGAACAAGGCGCCCGCCGCACAGAGAGGCCCCGAGTCATGACCACACCTGTCGTCGGTTCAGAAAACAGCGCCCTGAATGACGCCATGCACCAGCCGCTGCAGCTCAACAACTTCACGGTCAAGAACCGCATCTTCCGCTCAAACATCTCCGGCCAGTTCGATCACTACGACGGCTCCGGCAGCAACGTCCGCATCAATTGGGAAGAGAAGTTCGCCAGAGAAGGCATCGGCGCCATCATCTCCTCGTTCGTCCCGATCTCACGCCAGGGCCGCATCGTCCCCAACTACGCCATGATCGACGACGACGACAAAATCCCCTTCTGGGAGGAGCTTGGCCAGGCCGTACACCGCCACGACTGTCGCTACATCCTCCAACTCAGCCACTCCGGCCGACAGCGCGACATCCCCGATATCCAGTACCCCAAAGGCCTCAGCTCCACTGGCAAGAACGAGCCACTACACGGCTTCGAATGCACGCGCATGACCAAGTCGGACATCGACCGCGTCGTCGAGCAGTTCGCCCAGGGCGCCCTCCGCGCCAAGAAGGCCGGCCTTGATGGCGTCGAACTGCATGGCGCCAACGGCTACCTCATCAACCAGTTCCTCAGCTCCGGGATCAACGATCGCAAAGACGAATGTGGCGGCTCACTGGAGAACCGCGCCCGCTTCGTCCGCGAAATCGCCCGCGCGATTCGTCGCGAGGTAGGCGACGATTTCCATCTCCAGATGAAGATCAGCGGCACCGACTACAACAACGCCGTCTTCCCCTGGGAGGGCCGCGGGAACTCGCTCGATGAATCGATCAAAGTCTGCCAGTGGCTAGAACAAGACGGCGTCAATGCCTTCCATGTCTCCTCCGGCAGCATGTTCCCGCACCCGCGCAACCCACCGGGCGGCCTCCCCATGGACGTCCTTCGCAACACCTACGCCGGGATGGCCGCCAGCGGGCGCCACACCGTCCGCAACTTCCTACTCTTCCGCATGTGGCCCACCGGCCCCTTCTTTAGCTGGTGGTGGCGCCACCGAGGCGGCCCGATCATCCAGGGCATCTCCCTCGATGACGCCCGCCTGATCAAACGCGCGGTCAGCGTCCCGGTCATCAGTACCGGTGGCTACCAGTCCGCCTCCGTCGTCAACCGCGCCCTTGAGGACGGCGACTGCGATGCCATCAGCATCGCCCGTTCGCTCCTCGCCAACCCAGACCTGCTCAAGATCTGGGAGGGCGGTGCGGACCAGCCGGAGCGCCCCTGCACCTACTGCAACAAATGCCTGGTCAACGGCACCATGAACCCCATCGGCTGCTACGAGCTGAGCCGCTTCGATAGCCCCAAGCAGATGATCGAGGGGATCTACTCGATCTTCCATCCGCGAGAGTATCCGTGAGCACGCGCGCCCGACTGCTCCTGCTGCTCGCCATCGGCACCGTCGCCATCGGCTTCACCTATAACGCCGTCCGCACCCGCGACGAGCCGCAGCAATACGCCTCCGCCGAAGTCCACTTCCTCTATGGCTCCATCGGCTCCGCGGCGGAGAG
>JABIST010000144.1 GCA_018700215.1 Dehalococcoidia bacterium
CACCTGCCGATGCCCCCTTCACCCCCGTCGACCGCGAGATCGCCCGCATGTTCGCCACCAACGCCGCCCTCGTCGTCCAGAACGACCGCCTCTACGACGAAGTCCAGGCCCTCGCAGTAGAGGCCGAGCGCCATTCCCTCGCCCGCGAAATGCACGACAGCCTCGCCCAGGTACTCAGCTTCGTTAACACCAAAGCGCAGGCCGTCGAGCTCTACCTCCGCAACGAAGACGTCAACACCGCCCGCCAACAGATGGCCGAACTTTCCGCCGCCGCCCGCGACGTCTACCGCGATATTCGCGAGGGCATCGCCGCCCTCCGCGTGGAAGTCGGCGACCGCGCCGTCCGCGATCTCATCATCGAGTACGCCGAGCAATTCGCCGATGCCAACCGCCTCCCCGTCACCGTCACCTGGCCGGACATCGATCCCGCCAGCAACGTCCCTCAGCTCGCTCCCGCGGCCGAGGTTCAACTCCTCCGCATCGTCCAGGAAGCACTCTCAAACGTCAGACGCCACGCCCACGCAGAGCGCATCCTCGTCACCGCACAAAGCGAAGGTGAGATGCTGCTCGTCTGCATCGAAGACGATGGCCGTGGCTTCGAGCAAGGCCAGGTCGGTCGCGATGGTTGGCCCCGCTTCGGACTCCAGACTATGGCCGAACGCGCCAGCTCCGTCGGTGGCAAACTCACCATCGATAGCCGCCCCGGCGCCGGTACCCGCGTCACCGCTCGTGTCCCGCTCGCCGAACGCATCCCTGCCGCCGTCAGCGGTGCCTGAGTGGCGCCAGCGACCGACGGGAGCATGAGATGAGACCAGCGACCGACGGGAGCATGAGATGAGACCAGCAACCCGACCGGAGCTCGAATGAACATCGTCCTCGTCGATGACCAGCCCCTCGTGCGCAACGGCATCGCCAGCCTCCTCCAGGCCCGTGGCCACCAGGTCGTCGGCGAAGCGGGCGATGGCCAGCAAGCCCTCGAGCTCGTCCGCCGCACCCGCCCGGACCTCGTCCTCATGGACCTCAACATGCCCGTCCTGGACGGACTCAGCGCCACCCGCCTCCTCAAGACCGAACACCCCAACCTCAAAGTCGTCATCCTCACTGTCTCCGACGACGAGCGCGACCTCATCGAGGCTGTTAAAGGCGGCGCACACGGCTACCTCCTCAAAGACCTCGAAGCCGACGACTTCTTCGAGGCGATCGACGCCATCGAGCACGGCGAATCCGTCATCCCCCCGCGCCTCGCCCGCCACCTCTGGGACGAGTTCGGCAAGATCGCCTCACAGGCGCCAGAGCCAACCACCGTTGAGGACACCCTCACCGACCGCGAGTGGGAAGTTCTCCGCCTCGTCGCCGCCGGCCACACCAATCGAGAAATCGCCGACCGCCTCTCCATCAGCGAAAACACCGTCAAGTTCCACATGCGCGGCATCCTGGACAAGCTCCACCTCCGTAACCGCACCGAAGTCGGCGCCTGGGTCGCCGAGCGGTCACGCCCTTCTTCCTGATCTCTCTCGCCCAGCGCATTCGTAATGACTCGCCCTTGCCTATCCCAACGGGTAGCTGATTCCCTATCCCACGAGGCGAAAACTACTCGCACAACCGTCCTTCCGAACGGCAGTGCGTGATGCGCTCCCTCCGGATAATCAATGTATTCAAGGAGGAACATGATGAGGCGCAAGACAACAAGCTTTCTCGCATTGATCGCACTCGTGGCCGCCGGACTCTTCTTCGTCGCCTGCGGCAGCAGCGACGCAGGCACCGACGACGACCATGACGACACCGCCGCAGCAGCCGACGACGGCCATGACGACACCGACGCAGACGCCGACCACGAAGAAGAAGACCTCTTCGCCCAGGACGCGCACGTAACAATCGAAGTCGAGATGATCGATATCGCCTTCGCTCAACCAGAGATCACGATCGAAGCCGGCGAGCTGGTCGAAATCGCACTGACGAACACTGGCGTCGTCGACCACGACTTCACCATCGAGGAAATTCACACCGCGCACGCCTACCACGACCCGACCGAAGAGGCCGCCGGCCACGATGAGCACGGCTCCGAGTACGCCATGCACCACGCACTCGTCCCCGGAGACAGCGTGCTGATGCGGGTAATCGCTGAAGAGCCAGGTACCTACGAGTTCTACTGCACCGTTCCCGGCCACAAGGAAGCAGGCATGGTCGGCACGCTGACCGTCCAGGGGTAACCCCGGGCGCCACGGCCGAACCACTGAAGAAGCGGCACGGAAGTTCAGGTCCGGGCCGCTTCTTCACATCCCACGCAAGGAGAACATCATGTGGCAATGGCACGATGGTCCCGATGGCTGGGGAGCGCTCTGGATGCTCCTCATGATGAGCTTCGTCTGGCTCCCCATCCTCCTCATCGTCATCTGGGGCCTCCGAGGATTCTCCGCTCCCACCGCTCGCCACGAACCCTCGGCTCTGCCCCCGCAAGGCGAAGCATCCGACGCCCGCGAAATCGCCCGCCAGACCTACGCCCGCGGTGATGTCGACCGCGATCGCTTCCTCCAGATCATCGAGGACCTCGACCACACCGACGAGTGATCGCAAGATCTGTAATCAAGCTCATATAACTTCTGCGGCCCACTGCTAGCTTCGTTGGCAATGGGTCGCCTGCAATTCAGCGAACGGATCAAGATGCCATGGCAAATCAACGTCGGCGCCGCGCAGCCCGCTCCGCACCAACCGCGCGCCCCCAGAAAGCCGGCTGGCGTCAGACCATCGATTCCTTCGGTGGCTTCACCGTCATCGGCGGCCTCAGCTTCGCCGTCATCGCTCTCATCCTGCTGATCGTCGGCAACCCCATCGGCTTCTCTCAATCCGATGACGACCTGCTCGGCGAGGCAGTCGCCTACGAAAGTTCAACCCACATCGAGGACGGCACGCTCGGCCCCAACCCGCCACTCACCCCCGCCGGCGGACTTCACTACACCGGCCCACTCCGCGCCGGCGACTACGACAATCCCGTCTCCGATGGCAACGCCATCCACTCCCTCGAACACGGCTTCGTCTGGATCACCTACCACCCCGACCTGGTCTCCGATGATGAACTCGACACCCTCGAGGACATCGCCTCCGACTTCGGACGCGACACCATCCTCTCCCCTCGCCCCGAAAACAGCTTTCCATTCATCATCGTCTCCTGGGAACAGCGACTCACCCAGACAGATCTCGAAGAAGACGTTCTCCGCGAATTCGTCTCCACCAACCGCAACCGCTCCCCGGAGCCCGGCATCCGCTAGCGCCGCTCCCTCGCCAGCGGCCCGTCGGCCCACCCAGTTCGCTGTGTCGCCTGCGCCCTCGGTGGCGGGCTGGTAATTTCCAGGGAGCAGCGCCACCGTCGCCTGATTGGTACAGCCCATCTCAACTCGTTGGCACTCCGCCCTTGGCTCACCACGCGGCTTCGCCGCCGTCAGCGGGCTCACCCTCGCCGTGGCGTTGCTCGCAATCCTCCTCGCCGGCTACGCCTTCCGAGTCGTCCGGGCGCCGGACCCCCTGCTCGGCGAGACGGTCCACTACCCATCCTCCACTCACGTTTCCGCCGGCGCCCTCGGACCAAACCCCGGACTCACCCCCGCCGGCGGGCATCACTACGGCGGCACCATCAAACCCGGCATCTACCCCTCACCCGTCTCCGATGGCCACGCCATCCACTCCCTCGAGCACGGCATCGTCTGGATCACCTACCACCCCGACCAGATCTCCGACGCCGAACTCGACACCCTCGAGGCCATCGCCGCCCACTTTCCGGTCGATACCATCCTCGCCCCTCGCCTCGAAAACTCCTTCCCCGTCATCACCGTCTCCTGGGAGCAACGCCTCACCATGGAGCATCTCGACGAACAGGCCCTCCGAGACTTCGTCTCCACCAACCGCAACCGCTCCCCCGAGCCCGGCGTCCGCTAGCGATCACCACGCTCCCTGCCACATTGCTGTCGCAAAACTGTCGATCAACAGACAGATTGCCGATGCTCTGTGCATGACTGAGCAATACGATCGCAAACCGGTCATCTGGTGCACTCGCTGTCGCCGCCCCCAGAAGACGACCATCTACCTCAGCGACCACAACCACTACTGCTGGGACTGCGCCGAATTGCTGCACCGCACACGAGGCCTGCAGGCCGCCGGCAAACGCACGAACGACCTCAACCCCTGGGACGCCCAGCCCGCCGCCGGATAGCCCTCCTCACCGGCGAGACACGTTCCGGCAGTCGCTCCCAACCCTGTCACAATACTGCGACAAAGCTGCCGGGTGACTGATCTCACTCGATGATTAACACATGGGTGAACAGTTTCACCGCAAGCCGATCGTCTGGTGCGCTCGCTGTCGTCGCCCTCAGAAAACGACGATCTACCTCACCGATGGCAATCACTACTGCTGGGATTGCGCGGAGCACATGCATCGCACACAGGGACTTCAGGCCGCCGGAAAACGCGCCGATGACCTCAACCCCTGGGACTCACAGTCCA
>JABIST010000066.1 GCA_018700215.1 Dehalococcoidia bacterium
CCTCCCAGCGCCGCATCGTCGACCTCACCGATCAGGTCCGCGGCTTCTGTCGCGATCGGGGCGGCGGCCTGCTCTCCGTCTTCGTCCCGCACGCCACCGCCGGCGTCGCGCTCATCGAAACCGGCTCCGGCTCTGACCAGGATCTCGAGGATCTGATCGCGCGGCTGCTCCCGCGAGACCTGCCCTACAAGCACCGCCACGGTGCACTCGGACACGGTGCTGACCACCTGCTGCCCGCCATCATCAGCCCCTCAATCACCATCCCCGTCCAGAGCGGCAACCCAACCCTCGGCCAGTGGCAGAGCCTCGTCCTCGTCGACTTCAACGCCGATAACCCCCGCCGCCGCGTCCGCCTCAGCTTCCTCGCCGGCTAACTCCCCAACTCCCCGCGTACAAGTTCCCCGTGCAGCCGCCCCAGCACTTCTCGTGCCCACCCCTCAAACCGATGATCCTCGCGCGCTCGCGCCCATCCGATTGTTGGCACCATGTTGGCGAGAGACAGCAGCTTGAGCTGCCGTGCCTCGATCTCGGACGGCTCACGCCCATATCCGAGGAAAAACGCCTCCCGCAGCGCCGGATCCCGCTGCCAGTGATCCTCCGCCACCCGAGCCACGTCCTGCACCCACAACTCCGGTCGCGCCCGCTCCCAGTCGATCACGTGCAGCCACAGCGCCCCATCTTCGCGATGCAACAGCCAGTTCCGAGGTGAGTAGTCCATGTGCGTCGGAACCAGCACCGCATCACGGAACACCCCGTCCGCGACCACTGCATTCAGCACGAACCGCCGCAGCTCCTCGTCCAACCCCTCGACACCCTCGTACAGCTCAAACCAACCCTCGATCTTCCCCACCAGCTCCTGCTCGTACCCCGGCGCCGCCCCGCATCCCTCGCACGGCAGCGCATGCAACGCCGCCGCGAACGCCCCCGCCATCTGATACGCCGCGTGCAGCTCCGCCGAGGTCAGCTCCGCCTCTTCCACGATCTCGCCCGGCGCAGCCTCGAAAATCACCGCGTCCAGCTCGTCGGCCGTCGCCACCATCGGCACCGTCATCTGCCGCGCCCCCTCGGGTAGCAGCGGCAACCAGTCGCGTACCGCCGTCAGCTCCCGCTCGTACAGCAGCCGCGCCTCATGCCGCTTCAGATAGAACTGCCCGCCATCAACCGTCTCCAGCCGCCACACCAGCGACATCCGCCCGAACGCCCGTGACCGATCCTCCAGCTCCGCGATCGGCCCGATCGTCCGCTCCGCCCACGCCCGCAGCTCCCGCTTCAACTCCTCCGATGGCGCCTCCATCGTCATCCTCCACCAGCTTTCGAAGGCTTCGCCAACGCATCCCGCCCGCGTCGTAACGTCTCCGGCGCCAGGAACGCCATCACTGCCGCTCCCGCCAATCCCACGCCACCCGTCGCCACGCATGCCACCCCCAGCGTCGCCACCCCCGCGACTCCCGCCACCATGAACGGCCCCGCGCTCGTGCCAATGTCCGAGATGAAGCGCCACACCCCGATGAATTCGCCCTGATTGCCCGGCGGCGCAAAGTCCGCGCCCAGCGTCATCCCGATCCCTGCGCCAAGCCCGTTCGCCAGCCCCGTGAGCAGGCCTACCACCATCAGCGTCTGGAAGCTGTCGGTCAGCGGAATCAACGCAATGCTCGCACCCAGCAAAACCATGCTCGGAACCGCGGACCACTTCCGGCCGAATCGGTCCATCACCATTCCCACCGGGTAGAACAACGACATGTCGATCGCCGAGGCGAGGCCGATCACGAGTCCGATCTGTGCCGGTTCCAGACCAAGCTGGTCGCTCCACAGTGGCAACAGCACCTGGCGGCCCTGGCGCAGAACCTGCAGCGCAACCATCGCGAGACCCGCTGTCAGGAACACCTGGCGGTGCTCGTTCAGCATCTGCCCCAGTCCCGTCGGAACGTGCGCGGTCGCCACCGTCATCCGGTCACGTTCCCGGACAAAGACAAAGACGATCACCAGCGCCACCGCCGCACTGACGCTCTGCAACCAGAGGGCGCCGGAGAAGTCACTGAACTCCGCTACGAAGCCGCCCACCACCGGCCCGATGAAGTTGCCCATCCGCTGTGAACCGCCCACCAGCGACAGCGCGCGCCCGCGCTGCTCCACCGGTGCGGCATCGGCGACAAAGGCCATCCGTGTCAGCATCCACAGCGCGGTTGCCGCACCCAGCGCGAACACGGCGAATCCCAGTTGCAGTGTGGTTTGGCTCATCGCGGCCAACGAGGCGAAGACGCCGATCAGCGCGATCGAGAGCAGCATGCTGCGGCGTGGACCGATCCGCGAGAGCAGCAGGCCCGCCGGCACATCGAACGCCATCACCCCCAGCCCGCGCATCGCGAAGATCAGACTGGCCACGCCCACGGAGGCACCGAGGTCGCCTGCAAGCAGCACGACGAACGCCAGCACCGCACTCTGCCCCACGCCCATGAGCACCGTCGGCGCATACACCGTCACGGCCAGCGAGCGAATCTGAAACGGTGTCGACTCTGGTTGTGCCATCAGGACATGCTAGCTCTAGCGCCTATCAGTGCCAGCCGAGGCACACGGGCACCTTGCTCGCTGCTATCGTGCAGCCGGAGGCCGCCATGTCCGCTGAATCGTCTGATTCGCCCCTCGTCTCGCCCATCTCGCTTGCCGACTTGGCCGACAGCGTCCACACCGACCAACAACGCCTGCAGGACGTAATCAACGAGGCCTGCGACCGCATCGAGCTGCTCGACCTGCAGGTCCGCGCCGTGCTCCCCGAAGCTGGGCGCCGTGAACGCCTCCTCGCCGAAGCCGAGCAGCTCGCCGCCCGCTACCCCGATCGCGACTCCCGCCCGCCGCTCTACGGCGTCCTCGTCGGCGTCAAAGACATCATCGCCGTCGATGGATTCGATACCCGCGCCGGCTCGGCGCTCCCGCCCGAGGCGTTCGACATGCCCGAGGCGCCCGCCATCACCCGCTGCCGTGAGGCCGGCGCCCTCATCCTCGGCAAGACCGTCACCACCGAATTCGCCATGCGCGAGCCCGGCTCTACCGCCAATCCGCACAACCTCGCCCACACCCCCGGCGGCTCCAGCAGCGGCTCGGCCGCAGGGCTCGCCGCCGGCTACTTCCCGCTCGCCTTCGGCACCCAGACCGTCGGCTCCGTCCTCCGCCCCGCCGCCTTCTGTGGCGTCGTCGGCTACAAGCCCAGCCACGAGCGCATCTCCCGAGACGGCGTCGTCACCTACTCCCGCTCCGTCGATCACGTCGGCATGTTCACCGCGGACGCCGCCAGCATGCGTCGCGCCGCCGCCGTCGTCTGCGACGCCTGGGACCCCGCCGCCGCCTCCGACATCGATGGCGACCCGGACGCCATGCCCACCATCGGCGTCACCGAGGGCCCCTACCTCGATCAGGCCACCCCCGAGGGCACCGCCGCCATGGAGCGCGCCCTCCAACGGATGGAAGCCGCAGGCGCGCGCGTCGTCCGCTTCCAAATGTTCAACAACATCGCTGAGATCGCCGCCCGCCACCAGGCCCTCATCGCCGCCGAGTTCGCCGAGGCCCACGCCGAACGCTGGCCCCGCTACGCCTGGCTCTACCGCCCCTGGAGCGCCACACACGTCGAGGAAGGCCAGCGCGTCCCACCCGCGGTCGCCGAGGAGGCCCGACACAGCCGTCTCGAACTCCGTAGCCGCCTCACCGATCTGATGAACGAACACAACCTGGACCTGCTCGCCAGCGTCCCCGCCCTCGGCGCCGCACCGCTCGGCCTCGGTGCCACCGGCGAACCAGCAATGAACCTCCCATGGACCCACTCTGGCCTCCCCGCCGTCTCCCTTCCCGCCGGCACCAACGAGGCGGGCCTCCCGCTCGGTATCCAGCTCGCCGCCCGCTTCGAACAAGACGAACGCCTCCTCGCCTGGGCCGAGCGCCTCTAGCGGGTACCATGCCTCCTCCAGCGGCCTGGCCAACGCCATATTCAGTTGAGGTAACCATGGGCGCAGTACTTGACCGATCCGAAGTCGCCTGGCGAGGTGAACTCGAAGGGCACCCGTGGCAGGGCCTCAACCAGCTCGAACAAATCGCCGATCGTGTCTGGTTCTTCAGCTCCTTCTCCAACACCCCCATCTTCGAAACCGACGACGGCCTCGTGCTCGTCGACCCCGGCCTCGGCAACCGCACCAGGGACCGCTTCGCTGCCGTCCGCGCCGCCCTCGATGCCCCACTGCGCACCGCCATCTACACCCACGGCCACGTCGACCACGTCTTCGGCGTCGCCGAATACGCCGAGGAAGCTCGCGAGCGCGGTTGGGCCCCGCCCCAGGTCATCGCCCACGAGGACATGCCCGCCCGTTTCGAGCGCTACCGCAAGACCGGCGGCTATAACGCCGTCATCAACTCCCGCCAGTTCCGAGGTGGCGGCACCGTCACCGCCTGGCCCACGGACTATTGGGCGCCCGACACCACCTATCGCGACCGGCTCGACATCACCGTCGGCGGCCAGCGCTTCGAGCTGCGACACGCCCGAGGTGAAACAGACGACGCCACCTGGATCTTCGCTGCCGACAGCCGTGTCCTCTGCACCGGCGATATGTTCGTCTGGGTCGCTCCCAACGCAGGCAACCCCCAGAAGGTCCAGCGCTACGCCGGCGAGTGGGCCGCGGCCCTCCGCGAGATGGCAAGCTGCCGACCCGAGATCCTCCTCCCTGGCCACGGCTGGCCCATCGTCGGCGAGGATCGCGTCCGCCAGGCCCTCGATGACAGCGCCGCCTACCTCGAAGCGCTCGAGCAGCAGTCCGTCGCTCTGATGAACCAGGGCGCCACCCTCGATCAGCTCGTGCGGGAAGTCGCCCCGCCGCCCGAACTGGCCGACCGCCCCTACCTCCAGCCCGTCTACGACGAACCAGAGTTCATCGTCCGCAACATCTGGCGTCTCTACGGCGGCTGGTACGACGGCCAGCCCGCCCACCTCAAGCCAGCCCCCGAGGCCGAACAAGCCGCCGAGATCGCCGCCCTCGCCGGCGGCGTCCAGGCCGTCCTCGTCCGCGCCCGCCAGCTCGCCGAGGCCGGCAATCTCCGCCTCGCCTGCCACCTTGCGGACTGGGCCCACCACGCCGATCCGGAGGACGCGGGTGCTCGCACCCTCCGCGGCGAAATCTACGCCGCCCGCGCCGCCGCCGAGCAATCGACCATGGCCGTCGGCATCTTCAACTCCACCGCCCGCGAGATGGGTGTCGACCTCGCCGACGAACCAACCTTCCGCGCACAGCAGCAATCACGATAGAAGTACAGGCAACGCTTGCGCCGGGCGGTTACGATCCCGGCACACGACAGGTGAAGGAGACGATCATGGGTTCACTCGAGGGGATGCGCGTCCTCGACATGACGCAGTACGAGGCGGGGACATCCTGCACGCAGCTACTCGCCTGGCTCGGCGCCGACGTCGTCAAGGTCGAACCGCCCACCGGTGACCCCGGCCGCGGCGTCGGCCGCGCTCTCACCGAAGACAACAACGAGCGCCAGTACTTCATGAACTACAACAGCAACAAGCGCTCCATCGTCCTCAACCTCAAGTCCGAGGAAGGCCGTCAGGCCCTCCTCGATATGGTCCCCCACTACGATGTCTTCGTTGAGAACTACGGCCCCGGTGCCATCGAAAAGCTCGGCCTTGAGTACGACCTGCTCTCGTCCATCAACCCAAAGCTGATCTACGCCCGCATCAAAGGCTTCGGCCTCACCGGCCCCTACGCCGACTACAACTGCTACGACTGGGTCGCACAGGCCGCCGCAGGCACCTTCTCCGTCACCGGCGAGCCAGACCGACCTCCCATGCACCCCGGCCCCACCATCGGTGACTCAGGCACCGGCATGCAGACCGCCCTCGCCATCACCGCCGCCTACGTGGAGCAGATGCGCACCGGCAAAGGCCAGCAGATCGAACTCTCGATGCAGGAAGCCGTGACCATGTTCATGCGCACGCTCGACCTGCAGAAGTGGGGCACCGAGCCCGCCGCCCGAACAGGGATCCACCACGGATCGGGCGCCACCGCCACCTACCCGTGCAAGCCCGAGGGCCCGCAAGAAGACCCCAACGACTGGGTCTTCATCATGTGCGTCACCAGCCAGATGTTCGATTCGCTCTGCGCCGCGATGGACCGCCCGGAGATGGCGCTCGATGAGCGCTACTCAGACCCCATGGGCCGCGTCGAACACCGCGACGCCCTCTACGAGGAGATCGCCACCTGGACCCGCGCCCGCACCAAGCGCGAGGTCATGGCCACCCTCGGCCCCGCTGGCGTCCCCTGCAGCTACGTCTTCAGCTCGCTCGATCTCTTCACCGATCCGCACCTCGTCGAGCGTGAATTCATCCAGACCGTCCAACACCCGATCAATGGCGAAGTGAAGCTGATGCGAAACCCCATCCGCATGAACGGCGTCGTCCCGCTCCAGCACTCACCCCTGCTGGACGCCAGCACCGACGAAGTCCTCGCCGCCGACCTCGGCCTCGACGAGCAACGTCTCGAGGAACTGCGCACCAGCGGTGCCATCGGCTCCCCCTACGCTCCAAAGATCGACAAAGCGACCTCCGCCGCAGGCGGCGACTGATTCGAGGCGATTCATGGCTGCTGTTCGTTACATCGTCGACGACGTCGACGCCGTTCTCGCGTTCTACACCGAGCATCTCGGCTTCGAGCTGATCGAACGCTGGGGCCCGCCCTTCGCCCTCATCGGGCGAGACGACCTGCGGCTCTGGCTCGCCGGTCCCGGCACCTCCGCCCGCAAGCCGATGCCAGACGGCCGCGAACCCGAGCCCGGCGGCTGGAACCGCCTCGTCCTCGAAGTCGATGACATCCAGCAGACCGTCGCCGCAATGCGTCAGGCAGGCATCGCCTTCCGCAACGACATCATCGAGGGCCCCGGCGGCAAGCAGATCCTCGCCGAAGACCCCTCCGGCAACCCGGTCGAGATCTTCGAGGCCGGAAGCTAAGTCCCCAGCAGTCCCGTCACTTCGCCGTCCGCCGTCAGCTCAATGTCGTACGCGTTCGGCCGCGCCGGCAACCCGGGCAGCGTCATGATGTCGCCCGCCAGGGCAATGATCTGCCGCGCCCCCGCTGCGATTCGCAGCTCCGTTACCGGGAACGTGTGCCCCTCCGGAGCCCCACGCAGCCGCTGATTCGCCGAGATCGATAAGTGGGTCTTCGCCACGCAGATCGGGAAGTTCCAGCCGTTGTCCTGGAATCGACGCGCCGTCGTCTTCGTCATCGGCGCCCACGTCGTGTTGCTCGCCTTGTACAGATCCGTCGCCAGCGTCTCCACCTTCTCGACGATCGTCGCGTCGTCCTCGTAGGCCAACTTCACGTTCGCCTCGTGGTTGTCGACAGCGTCCACCACCGCCTCCGCCAGCTCAGTCATCCCGGCGCCACCCTCGGTGAAGCCCTTCGCCTCGACCGCCGCCAGCGCGCCAGCCTCCAGGGCCGCCTTGCGCAGCTCCTCAATCTCCTCCGGCGTGTCGTCCGGGAAGCGATTGATCGCCACCACCGCCGGCAGCCCGTAGCGCTTCACGATGCCGATCGCGTGCTTCAGGTTCGATGCGCCCACCGCAACCGCCGCCGGGTTGGGCGTCGTCAGATCTTCCTGCTTCACCCCGCCGTGCCACTTCAGCCCGCGCACCGTCGCAACCACCACAGCCGCCGCCGGCTCCGCGCCGCCCTGCCGCACCTTGATATCCATGAACTTCTCAAAACCGAGGTCCGCGCCGAAGCCCGCCTCGGTCACCACGTAGTCGCCCACCGCCAGCGCCAGCCGATCCGCGATGATCGAGCTGCAACCGTGCGCAATGTTGCCGAACGGCCCGATGTGCACCAGCGCCGGGTTGCCCTCCACCGTCTGCACCAGGTTCGGCTTCAACGCGTCCTTCAGCAGCACCATCATCGAACCGATCGCGCCAATATCCGCCGCCCGCACCGGCTTCCGATCCACCGTCCAACCCACCACGATGTCGCTCAACCGCTGCCGCAAATCGTCGTAGTCGGTCGCCAGCGCCATGATCGCCATGATCTCGGACGCCGCCGAGATGTCGAAGCCCGTCTCGCGCAGCGGCCCGTCGTTGCGCCCGCCGATGCCCGTCACCACCCGACGCAGCGCGCGGTCCTCGGCATCCGTCACCCGCCGCCACGAAATCTGGATCGGCTCGAAGCCATCCAGTTCCCGGTTGTGCGCGCTGTTGTCCGCCATCGCCGCCAGAAAGTTGTGCGCCGATTCAATCGCGTGAAAATCGCCCGTGAAGTGCAGGTTGATGTCGTTCGCCGGCTGCACCGTCGCCTGGCCGCCGCCCGTGCCGCCACCCTTCCGACCAAACAGCGGCCCCAGCGAGGGCTGCCGGATCGTCAACACGGCGTTCTTGCCGATCTTCCGCAGTCCGTCGATCAGACCGATCGAGGTCGTCGTCTTGCCTTCACCGGCCGGAGTCGGAGTGATCGCCGTGACGACGATCAATTTACCGGGCGACGAATTCGGAAACACGTCCAGCGGAACCTTGGCGCGGTCCCGTCCGTACGGCTCCAGATCGTCCCAGTTCAACCCAAGTTCGGCTGCTACTTCGGGAATCGGGCGCACGTCAGCTCCTCGTGTGGCCCGGCCATCGCTCGCACCAGTGGCTCTGGTCCGTCGCGCGTTGCATCCATGGCCGGGACGCAATGCCGCCGAGTATAGGTCCCCAAAGCGCTATCCTCGATGGGCTATGCAACACTTTTCGACCCGCACCGCACGCCGCCTCCTCATCCTCCTGACGCTCGCCGTCGGCTCACTCGCCATCGCCTGCGCGCCAGATGACACCCCGCTCGCCGTCCACGTCCTCACCGCCGACACCGAGGTCAACGGCGTCCTCGAGCGCTACATCGAGCGCGGCATCAAGCACGCCGAGGAAAACCAGGCCCTCGCCGTCGTCATCCGCATCGACACCCCCGGCGGCTCCATCGATTCGATGAAGCGCATCGTCGGCCACATCGAAGCCTCCGAGGTCCCTGTCATTACCTGGGTCGGCCCGCCGGGCGCACAGGCCGCCTCCGCCGGCACCTTCATCACCATGGCCGGCCACATCGCCGCCATGGCCCCCAACACCACCATCGGCGCAGCCACCCCCATCAACTCCACCGGCCAGGACATCGAAGGCGACCTCGGCAAGAAGATCGAAAACGACACCGTCGCCTTCGCCCGCGGCGTCGCCCAACTCCGCGACCGCAACGCCGACTGGGCCGAGGACGCCGTCCGCGATGCCGTCTCCGCCAGCACCACCGAAGCTCTCGAACTGAACGTCGTCGACGTCGAAGCCGCGGACCTGGGCTTCCTCCTGCAAGCCGTCGAAGGCCAGTCCGTTGAGCTACTCAACGGCGAGACGGTCACGCTGCAGGTCTTCGGCCAGGTGCAAATCGAGAATCAGATGAACGTCTACGAGCGCGTGCTCGGCATCGTTAGCAGCCCCGCCATCTTCTCGCTGCTCTTCTTCGCCGGCCTCGCCGGCCTCGCTATCGAGTTCTTCTCCCCGGGCAACATCTTCCCCGGCGTCGCCGGTGTCATCGCGCTCATCGCCTCATTCCTCGGCGTCGGCACGCTGCTCCCCGGCGAGGCGGCCATCGCCTTCATCGTCGTCGGAATCGTGCTCTTGATATTGGAATTC
>JABIST010000034.1 GCA_018700215.1 Dehalococcoidia bacterium
CTGGGTGGCGACAAGCGTGCGTTGCTCGCCGGCGCGATGTTCCAGGGTGCCGCGGGCACGGACGAAGGGTTCGGTGCGGATCTGGTCTCGGAAGCGCTCGGAGAGTTCCTTGCTGACGAGGATGTTGACGAGGCCAAATTCGTCTTCAAGTAGCAGGAAGATGATGCCCTTTGCAGTCATGGGGCGCTGTCGGCAGACGACGAGACCGGCAACTTCGACGTGTTCGCCGCCTTTCATGGCGCGGAGGTGGAGGCTGCTGGCGACGCCCTCGCCGAGGGCGGGGCGGAGGAATTGCATGGGGTGCTGGTCCGGGGAGAGTGAGAGCAGTTCGTAATCGGCCGTCATGCGCTGGTAGTCGCTGAAGTCGGTGAGAGCGACCTGGTCCTGGGCTGTGGCGAGTGGGAGCGCAAGCTGGCGGTCGGGCTTGGTCTTGAGCCGGCCGCTGGAGAGTGACTTCTGCAGGCCGCCCCAGAAGAGGCCGAGCTGCCAGATCAACTCACGTCGATTCAGGCCGAACTCATCGAAGGCGCCGATGCGGATCAGACTTTGGATCGGCTCACGCCCGAGACCGGTGCGCTGGACGAAATCGAAGAGCGAGAGGAAGGGCCCACCGAGGCCGCGCTCCTCCTCGATGCGCTGCGAGCCAGCTTCGCCGACACCTTTGACATAACCGAGTCCGACTCGAACCGCGTCGTGACCCGTCTCAGGCGGTTCAACGGTGCAGCGAGCGTTGCTGCGGTTGATGTCGGGTCGGCGGACCTCGATCTGGTGGCGCTTGGCGTCGTTGGTGAGGACGTGGGGTGGGTAGAAGCCCATGGGCTGGTTATTGAAAAGGGCACAGAACATGGGTGCGGGGTGGTACTTGCGGAGCCAGGTGGTCTGGTAGGCGAGCAGACCGAAGGCGGCGCCGTGGCTTTTCGGGAAGCCGAATTCCGCGAAGCCGAGCAGGTTCTGGAACATGCGCTGGGCGGTGGCGGGTGGCACCCCTCGTTCGGCGGCGCCGGCCATGAAGTTCTGCTCGTGGCGCTGCATGGCATCGAGCGATCGCTTGCGACTCATGGCGCGTCGAAACTGCTCGGCGGCAGCGGCGGTGAAGCCGCCCATCTGGCGGGCGACCTGGACTACCTGCTCCTGGAAGAGGACCACGCCGAGCGTTTCGCCGAGGACATCGTCCACGCACGAGTGAACCGAGGGGGGGCGGTACTGGTCGCCGAGGCTTCGCTGCTTCTCGCGCTCGCGGACGTAGGGATTCACGGCGCCGCCGACGATCGGGCCGGGCCGGACGATCGAGACCTGGACGGTGAGGTCATCAAGGTTGCGCGGCTGGGTCCTCGGAAGCATCGCAATCTGGGCGCGGGACTCGATCTGGAAGACGCCGATGGTGTCGCCTCGGCAGATGTCGTCGTAGACGGCAGGGTCATCGAAGTCGATGCGGGAGAGGTCGACGGGTCGGTGCCCCTGCTCGGCGATGAGGTCGATCGTCTCTTCGACCGCGGAGAGCATGCCGAGGGCGAGGAAGTCGATTTTGACCATG
This sequence comes from Dehalococcoidia bacterium, assembly GCA_018700215.1. GTDB lineage: Bacteria > Chloroflexota > Dehalococcoidia > UBA2979 > UBA2979 > JABIST01. The sequence goes on from JABIST010000034.1 coordinate 1,535, forward strand.
CGGGCATCGTCGACACTGTCTTTGTCCCAGTGGCAGAGGTAGCGGTTGGGCCAGGCGGCGGGCTGGCAGGGGACGAAGTTGATGAGCGGTTCCGAGGAGATGATCATGCCGCCAACGTGCTGGGACATGTGCCTCGGGAATCCCGCCAGTTCCTGCGCGAGTGCGATCAGATCTTGCCAGGGGCGAGAGTCGACGCGGTCGGCGAATTCGGGGTGGCGGGCGAGTTCCTCGGGAAGCTGGTCGATGCCCTCATGAGGGCTGGCGCGCTTCGAGAGCCGGTCGAGTTCGGCGGCGGGGAGGCCAAGCGCTTTGCCAACGTCGCGGATGGCGCTACGCATGCGGTAGGTGGGGAAGATCGCAACCAGGGCGGCATGCTCTTTGCCCCAGACCTGGTAGACACGCTCGATCAGCTCACGTCGGATGTCGCGAGCGAAGTCCAGGTCGATGTCGGGGAAGGTGCGCATCTCCTCGTTGAGGAAGCGATCAATCGGGAGGTTGTTTTTGATCGGGTCGATGTGCGAGAGGCCGATCAGGTAACAGACGATCGAGGCGACAGAGGAGCCGCGACCACGACCGGGCGGCATGTTGGCGAGCAGGCGTGCCTCGCTGCGCCCTCGGACCTCATCGGCAACTTGCGAAGCGAGCTGGAAGATCTGGTGGTAGATGAGGAAGAAGCCGGCGAGTCCGTTCTTGCCGATCAGGCGGAGTTCTTTCTCAAGGCGTTCCTCGGCAGCTTCGCGGTCGGCGAGCGGGGCGGTGGCGTAGCGGTCGGCGAGGCGGCGGTGGCAGATCGTGGCCAGTTCGTCCTCGGGCGCACCGCCAGTCGAGCTCGTCGGCGAGGGGAGTTGGTAGCCGAGGTCCTCGGTGAGGTCGAAGCTGCAGCGGCGGGCGATGCGGACGGAGTTGGCGGCGGCATCCGGGTGATACGCCTCGAAACGTCGCGCCTGCTGCTCGGGCGTACGGAGGTAGAACTCGGCGTTGGGCCGACGCTCGCGATGTGATTCATCGAGGGTCTTGCGATGGCGGATAGCGACCATCACATCCTGCAGCCGGTGACGAGCAGGGTCGTGGTAGTGGACGTTGCCCGTGCCGACGACGCCGACGCCGACGCGTTCGGCAAGCTGCACGAGGGCGCGGTTGCGAGGACGGTCGCCGAAGACAAGGTTGTCCTGCAGCTCGACGAAGACGTTGTCGGCGCCGAACCAGTGGACGAAGCGGCGGAGGGTGGCTTCGGCCTCGGCGGTGCGGTGCGCCTCGACGAGTCGGGGAACGAGGCCGTCTCGGCAGCCGGTGAGGAGGATGAGGCCGGCGGCGTGGTCGGGCAGTTCGTCGATCGGTAGACGAGGGTCGAGGCGGTGCGACTCTTTGTCCTCATCGGAGATCTGCTGGAGGCCGAAGGCGAGGCTGGAGAGGCGGCAGAGATTTTTGTAACCCTCACGGGATTGGGCCAGGAGGGTGACATGGTGGCGCTCATCATTGGACGTGGCGTCCGCGGTGCCAGTGCCAGTTCCAGTGCCAGTGCCAGTGATCGTGAGCTCGAGGGCGGTGATGGGGCGGAGGCCGGCTTCCTTGGCCGCGCGCGCGAATTCCATGGAGCCGTACATGCCGTTGTGGTCGGAGAGGGCGAGGGCGCGGTACCCCTGTTCACTCGCGGTCCAGACAAGCTCCTCGATGGTGGAGGCGCCCTCAAGCAGCGAGTAGTTGGAGTGAAGGTGAAGCTCAACGTAGGGAGCGTCGTCCAGCACCTCGATCGGTACGGGGTCTGTGACGTCGCGAGGGGCCATCGAACGGGGGGAGTCGGAGTCTGTCTGCGCCTCGAGAGTGTCGCGCTGTGCCTCGAAGGTTTGCCGGCGTGCCGGCTTGTGGCGCGGCCCGTGCTCTCCCGGCCCACAGAAGTGGTCGTTGGAGAGGCTCCCCGGCCAGTCGCCGGAGTCGCCATGAGGGAATGAGTCGGTGGGCCGCATTAGTAGCGCTGCTCGAACCAGGCTCCAGGAGCGCCGGTGCCACCTTCGGAAGCTGCGCGTTCGTCTCGGAAGACGGTGAGCGGGCGACCATCGTCGAGCACGAGGCGGAAGTAGGTGCGGCGGATCGGAGTGTCGCGCCACCACTCCTCGGCGATGCGCCAGATTTCGGAGATATCGATCACCTCGGAAATCTGTCCCGAGTTGGGACGGCGTCCGGCTGTGCTGCCGGGGATGCCTGGGGCGCTTGTGGCGCCAGGACGCGATTTCGAATGTTGGGCACGCATCGGTAGCCCCGGGCGCGGCGCGGCGCGGAGGCGGTGGGGGAGACCGGCGGGGGTGAGCTGAACGTCGATCGGGCGGGGCAGGCCTAGGGGTCGTAGTCCATCAGCGCGTAGCGGCGTTCGGGCAGTCTGCTCCATTGTTCTACCTCCACTATCTGCGTCATGGGCGAGCGGCCGAAGCGGGTCTTGAGCTGGCGCACCATGTCGTCGAGCTGTTCACGACGACGGGCGTGGTCTGTGAACAGGCCGGCCTGGCGGGCCTGTTCTGCGGTGAGGCCGCTGAGTTCCAGCTCCAGCTCGGCAATCAGGCCGGGGAATTCGGCGTATTCGATCATGGTTTGGATGACGAGCCAGAGGCGGTCGCGGTCACCGGTGGGTTCGCGGAGGGTCTGGGTGCGCTCCCAGAGGCGATCGTCTTCGGTGACGGCGCGGAGCCGGAGTTGGCGGACGAACCGGCGAGAGGCACGGGGATGCCTGAGCGCGCGCTGGAGGAGCTGGCGGGCGTGCAGCGCCATGGTTTCGCGACTGACCAGCGGGGGCTCCGACCGGGATCGCTCGATCACGCGCTCGCCCTCGAAGGGCCGGGGCCGGACAGGAGTGGGATCGAGCGCACGCGCGGCAAGCCAGGCGAGGTCGCCCGGAGCGCCGAACTGAGCAGCGGCGGCGTGCCTCGGAAGCTCGGCGTACTGGCCGATGGTGTCGATGCCGAAGAGGCGAAGCTGCCAGAGGGCGGCCTCGGGAAGCGGCAGCAGCGCGGCGGGGCGATCAGCCAGAAAGGCGGC